>DATLJJ010000457.1:0-1728 GCA_035538975.1 Sphingomonas sp.
TTTCGAGCGACAAGACGCTCAAGGAAGCGCTCGAGACGCTCAAGGGCAAGCCCAAGGTCAAGCGCACCATGTGGTCGCGCCGCGCCCAGGAATATGAAGCGAAGATCAACTCGGGCGACCTCGTGTCGATCGCCGAAGTGGTCCGCGATCTGTTCCGTGCCGACGACCAGCCCGAGCAGAGCTATTCGGAGCGCCAGATCTTCGAAGCTGCGGCCTCGCGCCTCGCGCGCGAGCTCGCCGCGATGGAAGAAACCGACGAGAAGGCCGCGCTCGAGAAGATCCTCGACATCCTGCGCAAGGCCGCGGCGGTCTGGAACAAGGACAAGGTCCCGGCCTGAGCCGGCCTTCCTGACGAAAACGGACGAGGGGCGCGCCGGAGACGGCCGCCCCTTTTCCTTGCCCGCCGCACAGTGTATTGCTACAGCAACACACAAACTTCGGGAGGAAACCAAATGCGCAACCTGTGGATCGTCGCCCTGCTGCCCCTCGCTGCCTGCCAGTCGAACTGGGAAAAGGGCGAAGCCGCGCAGCCGAGCGGCACCGGCGCATCGCGCAGCTTCGCCGCCACCGGCTTCACATCGGTCGATCTGCGCGGGCCCGATGATGTCGAGGTGAAGACGGGGGGCAATTTCGCCGTCACGGCAGAGGGCGACTCGGCGGTGCTCGACAAGCTCGACATCCGCGTTGTCGACGGCACGCTCCGCGTCGGGCGTAAGGATTCGCACGACTGGTCGATGCGCGGCGATCGTGGCGTGAAGGTCCATGTCGTGCTGCCGAAGCTCACCGGCGCATCGGTCTCCGGCTCGGGCAACCTGTCCGCCGATCGCGGCGAGGGCGCGTTCGGTGCATCGATCGCGGGTTCGGGCAACCTCAGCATCGGCGAGCTCCGCGCCACCGACGCCGATCTCTCGATCGCCGGATCGGGCGACATCCATGTCGCGGGTAGCGCCAACAAGCTCTCCGCCTCGATCGCCGGATCGGGCGACATCGACGCGGCCGGTTTCACTGCATCGAGCGCCGACGTGTCGATCGCGGGTTCAGGCAGCGTCCGCAGCACGGTGAAGGGCGAGGCGTCGGTCTCGATCATCGGGTCGGGCGATGCCGAGCTGACCGGCGGCGCCAAATGCCATGTGAGCGCGATCGGCTCGGGCGAGGCGCGCTGCAGCTGAGCCGGCGCTGAAGGCTTGCACGCGGCGGCCGTGCGCGCGAGTGTCGCGCGCATGCGTCGCCTCGCTCTGCTCCCGCTCCTCCTGACGCTCGCCGCGGCCGCGCCGGCCGACCAGCGCAAGTTCCTCGTCACCAGCTTCGACCGGCTTCGCGTCGAGGGACAGGTGGAGATCGAGCTGGCGCCGGGCTCTCCGGGCGCCGTCGCCATCGGCGACAGGGCGGCGCTCGAGGCGCTGAGCATCCGCGTCGATGCCGGCACGCTCGTCGTCCGTCCCGGCACGGGCGGTAGCGGCGTGCCACATGTGCGGCTGACTGCCCCTGCCGTGCGCGCGGTGATGGTCAACGGCGGCGGCCGCGTCCGCGTCGCGCAGGTCAGGGGCGATCGCGTCGATTTCACGGTCAACGGCGGCGGAACGCTCGAAGTCTCCGACGTCACGGCGGGCGACCTCGCGCTGACGCTGTCGGGCACCGGCGCGATCACCGCGGCGGGCAAGGCCGATCGGCTGCGCGCGCGTAGCTTCGGCGCAGGCTCGATCGACGCCGCGCGCCTGACCACAGGCG
>DATLJJ010000458.1:0-4233 GCA_035538975.1 Sphingomonas sp.
AGTCCATCGGCCCCAGCAGCCCGCGGGTGTAGGCGAGCATGACGTTGTGGCGCGCCGTCACGCGGCGGCTCCACTTGTTGTACTCGGCGCCCATCACGCCTTCCTGCGTCATGAAATTGGGCCAGGTCCGCGTCAGCCCGCGCGGCGGAAAGGCGCCGTGGAGGTCCACCATCAGCTTGTGGCGCGCCGCTGCCCCCAGCAGCTTGGTGTACCAATTGACCATCCACTGGTCGTCGCGGTCCATGAAATCGACCTTGATGCCGGCGATGCCCAGCTTCTCGTAGAGCGCCAGCGCGTCCTCCATTTGCTCATCGAGCGCCTGCCAGTGAGTCCAGAGCCAAAGTCGGACCTTCTTCTCGCGCGCATAATCGGCGACTTCCTGAAGGTTGATCGCGTCGGCCCATTTGGTGATGTCGACGCCCGGACGGCGCACGCCGCCCCCGCCAGCGCCCGCGTACCAGCCCTCGTCGATCATCGCATAGGGGAGCTTGTTCGCGGCCGAGAAGTCGATGAAGGCCTTGGCGACGTCGGTGCTGGTGCGCTGGCCGGGCAGCTTCGCGATCACCGGGCCGTTCCACCAGTCCCAGCTTGCAATGCCCGACTTGATCCAGCTCGTGTCCTCGATCCGCGACGGCGAGGACAGGTTGGTGAGCAGGTTGGACTCGCTCAGCTTTCCGGCCTGATCGGCCAGCATCACCACGCGCCACGGCGTGACGATCGGGCTGCCGATGCGCGTGTGCACGGCGATGCGCGGGTCGTCGAGCGAGGGCGAAAGCTTGAGCTGTAGCCCGGGCCCGCCGTCGCCCCGGCCGGTCAGGTACATGCCGGCGAAGTCGAGCAGATCGGCCTCGGCCAGCGCGAAGGCGGCGGTGCCGGTTTCGCACAGGAACGGCAGGTCGAAGAGGTTGTGTTCGCGTAGCCGGCTGGTGTCGACGGGATCGAACTCGCCTTCGTGGCTCGATCCGAACTTGCCGACGTTGAAGCCCCAGCACTTGTAGGGCGCGGGGAAATGGAAGCCGGTGCGCTCGTAGCGGATGACCGCCGCCGCGGTGGCCTTCTGAACCGGGATCACGGTGCGAAAGGCGACTCCGTCGTCATAAGCGCGCAGCACCACGTCCATCCGCCGCTTCGCGCCGCCCTTCTCCTCGAAATGGACGGTGAGCTGGTTGTAGCGATCATGCCCCTCCGCCGCCTTGCCGGCGACGATCGGGTAGGTCGCGTCCGCGCTGGCCGTCTCCGAGCCGGTGATCGCCAGGCCATAGCCCAGCGTGTCGCTATCGAGGTCGAGCAGGATCGGCGACGGCGCGAGCACCGGAGCGCCGCGGCGCGACACGGTGTAGACCGGGGCCCCGTTGCCGTTCAGCTGCATCGTGATGCGGTTGGTGCCGTCGGGCGACAGCAGCTCGAGCGGCTGCGCGGCGGCGGGCGCTG
This sequence comes from Sphingomonas sp., assembly GCA_035538975.1. Lineage (GTDB taxonomy): Bacteria > Pseudomonadota > Alphaproteobacteria > Sphingomonadales > Sphingomonadaceae > Sphingomonas. Next base: position 1,432 of record DATLJJ010000458.1, read on the forward strand.
CGATCAGCAGCGCGAGCGTCCCGAGGAGCGGCCTCACGCGCCGCGCGCCTTGAGCAGGGGTTCGAGCACCGATTCCATCGCGGCATAGCCGGCCTCGGTCGGGTGGACGCCGTCATAGGCGAGCCCCGGCTTCATGCCTCCTGCGGCATCGGCAAGCACCGGTGTATAGTCGACGAAACTCTCCCCTGCCCGCCTGGCATAGTCCTTCAGCCACGCATTGCGCGCGCGGATCGGCTCGACGGTCTCGAGGCCCACCCGCCACGGAAAGCCGTTCGCCGGTGGCACCGACGCGAGCAGCACCTTGATGCCGTTCGCCTGCGCCAGCTCGGTCATCATGCGGTAGTTGTCGAAGCCCTGCTCGATCGTCATCGGGCCGGTGTTGCCTGCGATGTCGTTGGTGCCCGCCATGATGTGGACGAAGCGGGGCTTGTGCGCGATCACGTCGGCCATCATCCGCAGCACCATCTGCGGGGTGGTCTGCCCGCTGATGCCGCGCCCCACACGGCCCGCCTTGAAGAAGTCCGGGCGCTTCTCGCGCCAGCCCTGGGTGATCGAATCGCCCATGAAGACGATGTTGGTCTTCGCGCCCGAGGCGTGGAGCTTCGCATTCTCCTCGCGGTAGCGGCCGAGCATCGGCCAGTCCTCGCGCAATTCCCGGTTCCAGCGCTGCTCCCACGTCTCCTGCTGCGGAGCCTCCTGCGCGGAGGCGGCGAAGGGAAGCATCAGTCCCGCGGCGAGCAGGCCGCGGCGGACGGGATCGGTCATAGTTCCTCCAGAAGCGAGCAGATGGGTTCGCGCAGCTTCGCATCCTGCGTCACGCCGCGGCCGTCGAACAAGACATGGCGTTGCGCGCGCGTATCGAAATGCGGCCAGTTGGGCAGCCCGGTGCCGTTGGGGTCGCCGGTGATCGAGAAGTTGAGCCAGTAGCGCTGGAGCGACAGCCCGGGCGCGAACGTCGCGCTGTGCAGCACATAGGGAATTTCCCCGGCATGGCTCGAGCGACCACCGTCCTGCGCCGCGTCGAACTCGTAGCGCCACACGCGATCGCCGCGCGCTGCGAGCAGTTCGGCCATTCGACCCGCCGGGCAGCGGAAGATGCGGTCGGTCTCATACTGGAGCTCGGGATGACCGAGCCGCGGATCGTCGACGCGCGCGGGATCGTCGATGCGGTAAAAGGCACGCGCCCGCGCCGCGGCGGCGCCGAACGTTTCGGGCAGGTAGCGGCTCCAGTCGAGCTCACCCTGCCAGGGGCCGAATTCGGCGCGGTTGCTGCCGACGATCACCCGCCGGTGCGGAGCGTCGGCGAGCAATTCGCGCGGCGTGCGCGGCAGCACCGCGCCGTCGACGGTCGCGCGCACCCACATGTAATCATTGGTGCGCAGATAGGTTTCGCTGAGCTTCAGGTCCGCAGCGAGCAGCGACTGGACCGATCGCTTGCGCAACTCGGCGATCGACCCGCCGGTATCGAGCAGCTTGTCCGCCTGGTCGCCGATGGCCAGCCCGTCGGCGAGCGGGCGCGGCGTCATTCCGAAGCCGGGGGTGCCGCTCTCGAGGATCGCTTTCGCGAAGAGCCCGCGAGCCTCGGGCGCGGCGAGCAACAGCGACACGTCCTGCGCGCCGGCGGATTCGCCGAAGATGGTGACGTTCGCGGGGTCGCCGCCGAAGCGCGCGATGTTCGCCTGCACCCATTTGAGCGCGGCGATCTGGTCCATAAGGCCGTAGTTGCCCGCGCTGCCCCCTGCCTCGGCCGCGGCGCCGCGGTGCGGCAGGAAACCGAAGATGCCGAGCCGGTACTGGATGCCCACGAGCACCACGCCGCGCTTTGCCAGCTCCGACTGGACCGTGCCGCGCGTAGAGCCCGCCCGGTTCGAGCCGCCGTGGATCCACACCATCACCGGCCGCTTGCCGGTGAGCGAGGGCGTGGCGACGTCGAGCGTCAGGCAATCCTCTGCGGAGCGAAGATAGTCGCCGTGGTTCCAGCCATAGTCGTTCTGGAGGCAGGCGGGCGCATCCGGGTCTTCCGCACGCACGCCGGTCCAGGGCTGCACCGGCTGCGGCGGCTTCCAGCGCAGCGTGCCGAGGGGCGGTGCGGCGAAGGGGATTCCGCGGAACAGGATCGGCTCGCCCGCGCCACCCGGCGTGCCCGCCATTATGCCGCCGGTGACGGCGACCTGCGGGGCTGGCTGCACCGCGAGCGCCGCAAGCAGCGCGAGGAAGCGGATCAAGGCTGCGCTCCGAAACTCTGCTCCGCCACGTTCCACCCCCGCAGGGTGAAGCGCGGCGTGTCGCGTGCGTTGGCGGGGTAGCGGACCTCGATCGTTTTGCTCTCGCCCGGCAGCAGCGCGACGTAATTGTCGCTGTAGAAGGCGGGCAGGATGCGCTCGCCGCGCTGGTCGACGAGCGTGAGCTTGGCATTGAGCGCAGGCGTGGCCGTGGGGTTCGACAGCATCACGCGCAGCACCCGATCCTTGCCGTCGAAGCTGGCCGGCTGCGCGGCGGCCGTCAACTTCACCTGCTCCAGCGCATCGAGCGCGCGATAGGCCGCGGTGTCCTTGCCGCGCCAGTAGAAGTTCTCCGACACCAGCTTGCCCGCGGCGTCGGTGAGCCTCAGCGACACCAGCACCATCGGGTCGCGTGCGAAGAGCGTGTCGAGCGGCACCGGCGGGAGCTGCGTCGCGCGGTTGGCGGGCGCATCGACCCGATCGGTACGCGCGAACAACTCGCGATTGTCGAGGCTCACCACGCGCGTGGTGGCAGACAGCCCGCGGGCATCGTCGCGCGTGGTGTTGAGCACCACCAGCT
>DATLJJ010000459.1:0-10273 GCA_035538975.1 Sphingomonas sp.
GATCAACACGCCGGTCAACAGCGACCAGACGGCCAATCTCCACGGCTGGGAGTTCGCGCTCCAGCACAGCTTCTGGGATACCGGCTTCGGCGTGATCCTGAACTACACGATCGTCGACGGCGACGCGACCTACGACAACACCCAGCCGTCGAGCGTCACGCAGTTCGCGCTCACCGGCCTGAGCGACAGCGCCAATGCCGTGGCCTTCTACGACAAGGGCGGGCTCCAGGCACGTGTCGCATGGAACTGGCGCGACGAGTTCCTGTCAGGCGCGGGTCCGAACCCCTTCTATGTGGAGGACTATTGGCAGATCGACGCCAGCGCGAGCTATGAGTTCGTGCCGGGGCTGACCGCCTTCGTCGAAGGCATCAACCTCACTGGCGAAGGGCGGCGTGGCCATCTGCGTCACGACAACAACGTGAACTTCGCGTCGCCGGGCTATGCCCGCTACTCGGCAGGCGTGCGGTTCAACTTCTGAGCCGCGCTACCGCCGCCGGGCAGGCGCAACCGGAAGAGCCATCCTCTTGCGAGGGTGGCTTTTTCCGGTTCGGTCCGGCAGATTGCACCAAGGGGTAAGGCGGGAAGCACGTGGAGAGGCCAGTCAGCAGGATCGTGGTCGTCGGCGGGGGAACCGCCGGCTGGCTCGCGGCTTGCTCGATCGCCGCTCGCGCGAACCCGGCTGCCGACACGCCGCTCAGCGTCACGCTGGTCGAATCCCCCGACGTGCCGACGATCGGCGTGGGCGAGGGGACCTGGCCGACGATGCGCCGCACGCTCGAGCGGATCGGCATCGCGGAGAGCGATTTCCTGCTCGCCTGCGACGCCTCGTTCAAACAGGGCTCGCGCTTCGAAGGGTGGCGCAGCGGCGAGGCGGGGGACTTCTATCTCCACCCCTTCACCCCTCCGCCCGAAGGCAGCGCGAAAGCGCTGGTCGAGGCGTGGCACGCCCATTTCGGTAACCGCAGCTTCGCCGAGACCGCGACGGCGCAGGCCAGGGTGACCGGGCTCGATCTCGCTCCACGTCAGCGCGCGATGCCCGATTATGCCGGCGCGCTGAACTATGCCTATCATCTGGATGCGGCGAAGCTCGCCGCGCTGCTCGCGCGGCACGGCGTCTCCCGGCTCGGCGTGCGGCACATTCGTGACCATGTCGTCGGCGTCGAGACGGCGGAAGACGGCGACGTCGGGGCGGTTCGCACGCGCGAGAACGGACCGATAGAGGGCGATCTGTTCCTCGACTGCACCGGCCATGCCGCGCTTCTGGTCGGCGAGCGTTATGGCGTTCCCTTCCTCGATCGCAGCGACGTGCTGTTCAACGATCGGGCACTGGCGGTGCAGGTGCCGGTGGCGCCGGAAAGTCCGATCGGATCGCTGACCAACGCCACCGCGCATGCGGCGGGCTGGATCTGGGACATCGGCCTGCCCACGCGGCGCGGCATCGGCTGCGTCTATTCCTCGGCGCATGCGACCGACGATCAGGCGGCGGAGACGCTCCAGGCGTATGTCCACCGCGCGGTGCCGGGTGCGGATGTGGATACGGCCGCCTTTCGCCGGCTGACCTTCCGTTCGGGCCATCGCGAGCGCTTTTGGGAGCGCAACTGCCTGGCGGTGGGGCTGTCGGCGGGCTTTCTCGAGCCGCTCGAAGCCTCGGCGATCGTGCTGATCGAGCTCTCGCTCGACGCGCTGCTCGACAATTTCCCGGTCACGCGCGACGTGATGGATGCGCAGGCGCGCCGCTTCAACGCGCTGTTCCGCTATCGCTGGGACCGGATCGTTGAATTCCTCAAGCTCCATTATGTGCTCAGCAGCCGCGACGAGCCCTATTGGCGGGCGCACCGCGACCCGGCATCGGTGCCCCAGCGGCTGGCCGAGCTATTGACGGTCTGGCGGCACCAGCCGCCCTCGGGCGCCGACCTGCCGAGCATGGACGAGATCTTCCCGGCGGCGAGCTACCAGTATGTGCTCTACGGCTTGGGCTTTCCCGCGCCCGCCGCGGGGCCGGTACGGGTCGAAGGCGTGGAAGCCTCGGCTGCCGCGCTCCGCCAGGTCGAGCAGCGCGGGCGTGCTCTGGCCGCCGGCCTGCCCTCCAATCGGACCTATCTCGACGCGCTGCGCTCCGCCGCGGCCAGCCCCATGGAACTGATCTCCTGATGACACAGCACGCTCTCCTGACGTCCGAAGCCCATCGCGAGTTGCGCGTGCGCACCGATCGCGCATCCGAGCTGGGCGACGCTGTGATGTGCTGCATCACCGTGCCCGACGAGTTCCGCCGCGTGCAGGACGAATATCCGATCCTCTTCCGCCAGAACCCGGAGCGCGAGGAGTTCGCGGCGCTGGCGATGTTCGGCTTCGAGAATGGCGAGAACCTGTTCCTCGACGGCGACCGCTGGGACGCGCGCTACGTCCCGCTCGCGATCGACATCCAGCCCTTCCTGATCGGCGGCCCCGCGCCGGGCGGCGAGACGGCGCAGGTCCATGTCGACCTTGCCAGCCCGCGGATCGCCACGGGCGGGGAAGGGACGCGCGTGTTCGACGAGCATGGCCGGCCGACACCGTATCTGGAAGCGATCGCGGGCCAGCTCGGTGCGCTCGACGCAGGATATCGCGGCTCGGCCGATTTCTTCGCGGCGCTGCGGCGGCACGATCTGCTCGAGCCGCTGACGCTCGAAATCACGCTCGACGACGGCTCTACCAACCGGCTCCTCGGCTTCCATGTGATCGACGAGGCGAAGCTCCAGGCGCTCGAACCTGCCGCGACGGCCGAGTTGCACGCCGAGGGGCATCTGATGCCGATCTTCATGGCTCTCGCCTCGATCTCGAAGCTGGGCGCGCTGATCGAGCGGAAGAACCGGCGGCTGGGCCATGGCTGAGGCCGATCCCGGCGTCTTCGCGGCTGCCGCGCCGATCCGCGAGGTCGCGGTCGAGGGGGCGCAGGCGCTCGATGCGCTGCTCCGCGAAGCGCGTGAGCCCTTTGTGGTGCGTGGGCTGGTAGCGGACTGGCCGCTGGTGCAGGCGGGCCGCCGCTCGGGGCGCGACGCGCGCGACTATCTGCTGCGGCTGCGGCGCGACACGCTGTTCACCGTCGCGGTGGGAACGCCCGAAAGCGGCGGGCGGCTGTTCTACGACGATGCGATGGGGATGAATTTCCGCACCACGCGCGCCAAGCTGCCCGACATCTTCGCGCAGATCGACGCAGTGGAGGGCAGGGAAGATGCTCCGCCGATCTATCTCGCCTCGATCGACGTGCACGATTTCTTCGCCGGGCTGCACGAGGCCAACCATGTCGATCTGGGCGAGCGTTCGTGCCTCGCGAGCATCTGGATGGGCACGCGGACGCGCATCGCCGCGCACAACGACTTTCCGGACAATCTCGCTTGCGTCGCCACGGGCCGCCGCCGCTTCACGCTCTTCCCGCGCGAGCAGTTCCGTAACCTCTACCTGGGGCCGGTCGACAACACGCCCGCCGGCAGGGCGGTCAGCATGGTCGATTTCCACGCGCCCGACTTCGCCGCCCACCCGCGCTTCCGCGAGGCGCTGCGCCACGCGCAGGTGGCCGAGCTGGAGGCGGGCGACGCGGTCTTCATCCCATCGATGTGGTGGCACCATGTCGAGGGACTCGATCCCTTCAACATCCTCGTCAATTACTGGTGGCGCGACACCCCGCGCTGGATGGGCCAGCCGCAGGACGCGCTCAACCACGCGATGATGGCGATCCGGGACCTGCCCGAGGACGAGAAGCGCCACTGGCGCGACCTGTTCGACTATTATGTCTTCCAGAACGGCGACGAGACCGTCGCCCATATCCCCGAGGAAGGACGCAGCGTGCTCGCACCGCTCACCCCCGAAGCCGCGGGGCGCATCCGCGCGTTCCTGCTGCGGCAGCTCAGCCGATGACGGGCGGAGACAAGCGTCTGCGCCGCATCGTCATCGCCGGCGGCGGGACCGCGGGCTGGATGGCCGCCGCGGCGATCGCGCGCACGCTAGGCCGTACGGTCGACGTCACGCTGGTGGAATCGGAGGCGATCGGCACGGTCGGCGTCGGCGAATCCACCATCCCGCCTCTGGTCAACTACAACCGCCTGCTCGGCATCAACGAAGCCGATTTCATGCGCGCGACCCAGGCGACCTTCAAGCTGGGCATATTGTTCGATGACTGGAAGGACGTGGGCTCGCGCTACTTCCACAGCTTCGGGCTGACGGGGAAGGATCACTGGTCCGCGGGCTTCCAGCATTTCTGGCTCTACGCCCGATCGAAGGGGCACGAGCAGCCCTATGACGATTACTGCCTCGAGCTGATCGCCGCGCTGGAGGGCAAGTTCGCGCATCTGCCCGAGGACCGGATGAACTATGCCTATCAGCTCGATTCCGGCCTCTATGCGAAGTTCCTGCGCGCGATGGCCGAGGGCGACGGCACCCGACGCGTCGAGGGCAAGATCGCGAAGGTCGAGCTAGACGGCGAGAGCGGCGACATCGCCGCGCTGCTGCTCGAATCGGGCGAGCGCGTCGAGGGCGACCTGTTCCTCGATTGCACCGGCTTCCGCGCGCTGCTGATCGAGCAGGCGCTCCACGCCGGCTATGACGACTGGACGCACTGGCTGCCCTGCGATTCCGCCATCGCGATCCAGACCGAGAGCGTCCGCCCCGCAGTGCCCTATACGCGCGCGATGGCGCACGACGCCGGCTGGCAGTGGCGCATCCCGCTCCAGCACCGCACGGGCAACGGCATCGTCTATTGCAGTCGCTATCTCGACAAGGACGCGGCGCTCGATCGGCTGCTCGGCAACATCGAAGGACAGACGCTCGTCCAGCCCAATTTCCTGCGCTTCACCGCGGGCGCGCGGCGGCGGCAATGGCATCGCAACTGCATCGCGGTGGGGCTCTCGGCCGGCTTCATGGAGCCGCTGGAATCGACCAGCATCCACCTGATCCAGCGCGCGGTGCTGCGCTTCATCCGGCTGCTGCCGCTGCGCGAGATCAGCGAGCGGGACATCGCCGAGTTCAACGAGCAGCAGGATCAGGACATGCTCCAGATCCGCGACTTCCTGATCCTCCACTACAAGGCCACCGATCGCCGCGACAGCGCCTTCTGGCGCCAGTGCGCCGACATGCCGGTCCCGGACAGCCTCGCGCACAAGATCGAACTGTTCCGCGAGACGGGCCGCGTCTTCCGCAAGAACGACGAGCTGTTCGCCGAGAACAGCTGGGTGCAGGTGATGATGGGGCAGGGGATCATGCCCAACGCCTGGCACCCGATCGCCGAGAAGCTGCGCGACGACGAGCTGGAGCGGCTGCTCGCCACGATCCGCGAGAATGTGACGGGCACCGTCGCGCGACTGCCCGAGCACGCCGCCTATGTCGCGCGCTACTGCGGCGCATCCGACGCGCAAGCAGCCTGAGCCGGCCCGGGGGGAAGATCAGCGAATGGCGCGCCGGAAACAGGCAATAACGATCAAGCATGTCGCCGCCGATGCAGGGGTTTCGCTCCAGACGGTCAGCCGCGTCATCAACAAGGAGCCCAATGTCCGGCCCGAGATGATGCGGCGCGTGCAGGCCTCGATCGAGAAGCTGGGCTACGTCCCTTCGATCGCGGCGCAGCGCATGGGGGGATCGCGCTCCTATCTGATCCTGACGCTCAACGATCGCGAGCGCACCATCGCCGACTGGCGCGAGCGGCAGGGCACCGACTGGGTCGACCAGATGATGCTCGGCGGCATGCTGAAGTGCGCCGAATATGGCTATCGGCTGATCGTCGAACTGATCGACACGCACAGCGACCATATCGAGCGCGAGCTGCTCGCCGCACTGGGGGCGCTGCGACCCGACGGAGTGATCCTGACGCCGCCGCATTCGGAGAACCCGCTGATCACGCGGCTGCTGGAGGAGCACGGCATAGCCTTTGCCCGGATCGGCTCGCTCGCTCCCGGGCCCGGCTTTGCGCTGACGATGGACGACGAGCATGCCGCGCAGCTCGCCACCGAGCATCTGATCGCGCTCGGCCATCGCCGCATCGGCTTCGTCGCCGGCCCGTCGGACTATGCGCTGAGCGGCTGGCGCGTCGACGGCTGGCGCGCGACGATGGCGGCAGCGCGGCTCGACACGCAGGGGCTGCTTGCGGAGGGCGACTTCACCTCGCCCTCGGGCCGGCGCGCCGCGGCGGACCTGCTCGACGGCCCCGCGCCGCCCACCGCGATCATCGCGAGCAACGACCGCATGGCGATCGCGGCGCTGGACGTCGCGCGCTCGCGCGGGCTTTCGGTGCCGAGCGATTTGTCGCTGATCAGCTTCGACGACGCCCCGAGCGTGCGTTTCACGCATCCGCCACTCGCCGCGATCGTCCAGCCGATCGCCGAGACGACCGCGCGCGCAGTGGAATTGATCATCGATCAGCTCGCGGGAAAACCTGTGCCAGAGGGGCCGATTGTGGTGCCCGCCAATCTGGTGTTGCGCAGCTCGACGGCGCCGCCGCGCTGACCCTGAGCCTCAGGCGTCCGCGTGCGCGTTGCTGCCGTCGCTGCGGCTCTTGCGCAGCTCCGCGGCCGAATCGGCTTCGTCGATCGCCTTCAGGAGGTCCTCGAACTTGCCGTCGTCCGATACGGGGAAACAGCGCTTGAAGCCTTCCCCCAGTCTATCAAGGTCGCGCGACGTGAGTAAGCCGACTGCGACGATACGCTCCTGCGCCAAATAGCTTCTCCGGCGATACTCTTGCGGCACCAACGTAAATCAAGGTGATTTGGTGCCATTCGGTTCGCCGCTTTCAGCGTTTCAGGATGTGGAGCGCCGCCGCGGTCATGGCCTCGGTCGCGGTGCCGACCACCGCTTCGGCGTCGGGAGCCCAATAGGCGCTGTGGAGCGAAGGCAGCGGCTCCTTCTTGCCGCCCTGCGACGCGTCCCACTTCGCCCGGGGCACGCCGCCCACCCAGAAGATCGTGCTCTGGATGGACTTGTCGGCCAGATAGAAGCGCCCGAAGTCTTCGCCGCCCATCACCGCAGGCGTGTCGACGACGCGGTCCTTGCCGAAACGGCTGGTCCAGAGCGTCTTGAGCTGGCCGGTCATCGGCTCGGTATTGAAGGTGGAGGGGGTATATTCGTCCTTCACGGTCATCACCGGCATCCGGTCGTCCGGAATTCCGGCGGCGATCGCCTCCCCTTTGGCGATGCGGGCGATGCCGTCGAGCAGCTGCTGGCGGACCTCGGGGGTGTAGCTGCGCACGGTGAGCAGCATCGTCACTTCGCTGCCGATGATGTTGTGCTTCGATCCGCCGTGGATCGAGCCGACGGTGACCACCGCGGGCTGCTGCGGATCGACTTCGCGCGAGACGAGCGTCTGGAGCGCCGTCACTATCCGGGCGGCGAGCACGACGGGGTCCCTGGTCGTGTGCGGATAGGCGCCGTGGCCTCCGACACCGCGCACCACCAAGTCGACCGAGTCCACATTGGCCAGCGCATAGCCCGACGTGACGCCGATCACGCCCGCGGGAAGGCTCGCGCTGTCGTGGAAAGCCAGCGCGTATTGCGGCTTGGGGAAGCGGGTGAAGAGCCCGTCCTCGAGCATCATCCGCGCGCCCATGCCGCGTTCCTCGGCGGGCTGGCCGATCATCACGACGGTGCCCTTCCACTTGTCCTTCATCGCGGCGAGATTGCGCAGCGTGCCGATCCAGGCGGCCATGTGCGTGTCGTGTCCACAGGCGTGCATCACGCCGGTTTCCTGACCCTCGTCGGTCGTCGCACGGACTTTGGAGGCGAAGGGCAGGCCGGTGTCCTCGATGACGGGGAGCGCGTCCATGTCGGCGCGGATCAGCACCACGGGGCCGTCGCCGTTGCGCAGCACCGCGACGACGCCGGTGCCGCCCACCTTCTCGGTCACTTCGAACCCGGCCTTGCGCGCCTCCCCGGCCAGCTTCGCCGCGCTTTTCACTTCATGAAGGCTGAGCTCGGGGTTGGTGTGGAAGTCGCGGTAGAATTCCATGAGCTGCGGCAGCGCGCGCTGCGTTGCGTCGCGTACCGGATCGGCAGCTGCAGGCGAAGCGAGAGTCATGATCGTGGCAGCGAGCAGAAAGGTGCGGAGCATGCGGCTTCCCGTGTCATGGTCGCGGGAGTGTCGCGAAGGGAAAGGGGACTGTCAAACGGCGAGACTCCCCTCCCTGCAGGGAGGGGAAATCGAGCTTTCAGAACGAAGGCTGATCCGGATCGCCGTCGGGGACGGGAGTGTGGATGCCGCATTCGGTCTTGTCCCAGCCGCGCCAGCGGCCCGCGCGAGGATCCTCGCCGGGCTTGACCACGCTGGTGCACGGGGCGCAGCCGATCGAGAGATAGCCCTGCGCCACCAGCGGGTGCTGCGGCAGGCCATGCTCGGCGAAATAGGCGTCGATGTCGGCCTTGGTCCAGTCGGCGAGCGGATTGACCTTGAGGCGGCCCTGCGCGTCCGAAGTGTCGAGCTCGAAACGGGGCAGCGCGTTGCGGGTCTTCGCCTGAAACGCCTTGCGGCCCGTGATGCTCGCGTCGAAGCCCAGCAACCCCCGGGCGAGCGGCTCCACCTTGCGGATCTCGCAGCAGCCGTCCGGATCGTAGGACCAGCGCAGCTCGCTCGCGTCGCGCTCGGCCAGCACCTGCGGGTTGGGCTGGAGCACGCGGAAGTCCTTGAGGCCCAACATGCCCACGAGCGTGTCGCGGTAGGCGAGCGTCTCCGGAAAATGCTTGCCCGTGTCGAGGAAAAGCACCGGCACCGCCGGGTCCACCGAAGCGACCAGGTGCAGCAGCGCAGCGGATTCGGCGCCGAAGGAGGAGACCACCGCGACGTCGCCGACCATATGCTCGCCGAGCACGGTCCTCAGCATCTCCTGCGTCGAGCTGCCGCGGAAGAGATTGTTGAGCCGGATCGCGTCCGCTTCGATGAAGCGCGGCGCCACGTCAATCCGGTCGACCCTGCGGGCCGCCGCTTCAGCCATGGCGCAGTCTCCACACCGGCACGGCGTCGTCGGCGGCATGCTGATAGACATAGGGGAAGCGGCCCAGCGCACCTTCGAGCGCGACCGGATCGATCGGCGCGTCGGGTGCGAAGCTGTCGAAGCCGCAGCGGCGCATGAACAGCATCTGGTCGACGAGCACGTCGCCCGAGGCGCGGATCTCGCCCTTGTAGCCCGCTTCACGCAGGATGCGCGCCGAGCTGTAGCCGCGGCCGTCGCGGAAGCGCGGGAAGTCGATCTCGACCAGAGCGAGGCGGTCGAGATACGGGATCAGCAGGCGCGCATCCTCACCCGCCTCGATGCGGACGGCAGTGGCGTTCGACTGGTCGAGGAAGGAATCGATCGAGACTGCCGGCTCCTCATGCGGCTCGTCGTCGCGGAAGCGCAGTAGATTATCCATAGATGGCCTCCTTGAACGGCTCCATGCCGATCCGGCGATAGGTGTCGAGGAAGCGCTCGCCCGGCTGACGCTGTGCCAGATAGACGCTGGTCGCCTTCTCCACCGCCTCGACCACGCCATCCTCGTCGAAGCCGGGACCGGTGATCTTGGCCTGGGAGATGTCTTCCGCGCCCGAGCCGCCCAGCAGCAGCTGATAGTTCTCGGTGCCCTTACGATCGACGCCCAGAATTCCGATGTGGCCGGCATGGTGGTGGCCGCAGGCATTGATGCAGCCGCTGATCTTGATCTTGAGCTCGCCGAGTTCGAGCTGGCGGTCCATGTCCGCGAAACGCTGCGCGATCTTCTGGGCCACGGGGATCGAGCGCGCATTGGCGAGGCTGCAATAGTCGAGACCCGGGCAGGCGATCAGATCGGTGACGAGGTCGAGATTGGCGTCGGCCAATCCGGCGGCGTGCAGCGCCTGCCACACTGCGTAGAGATCCTGCTTGCGGACGTGCGGCAGCACCAGATTCTGGGCATGCGTCGCGCGCAACTCGTCGAAGCTGTACTGCTCGGCGAGGTCGGCGACGATCTCCATCTGCTCGGCCGAGATGTCGCCGGGGATGCCTCCGACGGGCTTGAGGCTGATGTTGACGATCGCATAGCCCGGCGCCTTGTGGGCAATCGTCTGGCGATCGGCCCAGAGCGCGAACTGGGAGTCGCTCCGGTCGATCTCCTCGCTGAGGCCGGTCTCGAACGGCGGCGGCGCGAAATATGCGGCGATCCGGTCGTACTCGGCCTGCGGGAAATCGGTGCCCAGCGTGAGGAAGTGCTGGAACTCCTCCTCCACCTGACGGCGGAATTCCGCCTCGCCCAGCTCGTGGACGAGGATCTTCATGCGCTGCTTGTGGATGTTGTCGCGCCGCGCGTG
>DATLJJ010000460.1:0-2775 GCA_035538975.1 Sphingomonas sp.
CCTCCGGAAGCCCGAGCTGGCCCTCATCGCCCACCCAAGCCACATGCCCGTCTGGCCGCACCAGCACGGCGCCCGGCGCGGGGACCGCTCCGATCGCCGGAAGCTGCCATGCGCCGTCGTGTTCGGCATCGACCGCGACGATGCGATCCGGCCAGGGCGTGATGTCGATGCCGCCCGCCTTGCCGAAATTGAGCAGCAGGCCGCGCGCGCCGTGCAGAAGCGTGAACAGCCGCTGCTTCCGTCCATCCACCACGAGATCGAGATCGGGCATGCGGCGGCCGAGCAAAGCGTGGCCTTCGCCGAGATCGTAGGCGATGTCGAGCCCGCTCATCATCGCGCCGAAGCGTCGTCGCGGCTCGTCCATGGCGAGCAGCCCGGACACGATCTCGCGCGCGGCCTTGCGGCCGTCGTCGCCGCGGCGGAGCAGGGCGATCTGCGCCATGGTGTGCTTCAAGACGCGCGCGGCGACGGGATGGCGCTCGGCATGGTAGCTCTCAAGCAGGCCGTCCGGCGAGATGCCCCTGACGACCTGCGCCAGCTTCCAGCCGAGATTGACCGCGTCCTGCACACCCAGGTTGAGGCCCTGGCCGCCGACGGAATGATGGACGTGCGCGGCATCGCCGGCGAGCAGCACGCGGCCCTTGCGATAGGACTCGGCCTGCCGCGCCGCATCGGTGAAGCGGGAGATCCAGGCGGGATTTCGCACGCCGAAGTCCGTGCCGTACACGGCGGCGAGGGCCGCGCCGAGATCGCGCAAGGTGGGCTCGCCCCCGCGCGCCAGCGTCGCTTCCGTCACGACGACGAGAATGCGTCCATGCTCCGTCCTGCTGAGGCCGTGGAAGCCGAGCGCGTCGTGGCGCAGGCCGAGCACCGGCTCATCGTGCATCTCGACCTCGGCCATCAGATTGCTGAGCGTCGGCGGGAAGCCGGTGAAGTCGATGCCGGCCGCCTTGCGCACCGCGCTGCGGCCGCCGTCGCAGCCGACGAGATAATCGGCGCGCAAGCGCTCGCCGCAGGACAGGGCGACGTCGACGCCGGTCTCGTCCTGCGCGAAGCCCGTCACCTCGCGGCTCCGATAGACCGGCACCGCGAGCTCCGCGACCCAGCCGGCGAGGATGCGCTCGATGTGGCTCTGCCGCAGCGCAAGCCCGTAAGGATGGCGGGTTGGGAGGTCGCCGATGTCGAGCCTGGTCCAGGCGAAGCCGGCGAGCTGGGTGATCTGCCCTTCGCGCAGGAAACGCCCGGCCACGCCGCGCTGATCGAGGATCTCGATCGTGCGGGCGTGCAGTCCGCCGGCGCGCGTCTCGACGATCGCCTGATCGGGGCGCCGCTCGACGATCGCGACGTCGACATGCGCGAGCGCGAGCTCGGCCGCCAGCATCAGGCCGGCCGGGCCGCCGCCGGCGATGACGACCTCATGGCCGGTGATCGCGCGTTCTGCACGCGGTCGGCGGCGCGACCGGGACGTCGGAAGCAAGACAGGCATGGCGTGACCCCTCGACCGGTTGTTCGGGTCGAGGGGTCTTACGCGATCGCCGGGGGCTTGAAGCAAGTCCCTCGCGCACCACATATCGAGCTGGGAGGAGGGGCTTTCGGCTTCCGTGCCGGCCGCGTTGACACGTCGGGCAAAACACCGGCAGAATGGCATCATCGAAAGAGTTCGGCCGAGCCCGCGCGGAAGCGATCCGCTGCGGGTTTTCTTTTTGGCGCGATGGCTCAGCAGATGCCGGTGGTTCGCTGCATCACGTCGGCGAGCTCCTCGAAGGAGAAGGGCTTGCGGATCATCGGCAGGCCGCCGCGCCGCGGCTCGCGCCCGGACAATTGCAGCATCTTCAGCTCCGGACGTGCCCGCCTCGCCAGCTCGGCGAGCTCGTGGCCGTCCATGCCGGGCATGTTGATGTCGGTGATGAGGATGGAGATGTCCGGATTCTGCTCGAGCCGCTCGAGCGCATCCGCGCCGTCGTGGGCGCTGATCACCTCGCAGCCGAGATCCTCCAGCATGTCCACGATCACGCCGAGGACAGCGGGATCGTCGTCGACAACCAGGACGGTGTGGCTCATGTCACGAATGTTCCTTCCGCAAGAGAGATAAACGCGCCGCTCGCCGGGGAAGTTCCTGCAGGCCTAGTCGTCCTTCGACAAATCGCCGGGCTTGGTGGGGAGCTCCATGGCGCCGCCCTCGCCGTGCGCGAGGTCGCGGCCCGTATCTTCGTTCTCGCCGCTATCTTCGACGATACCTCGCTCGTCGCGCGCCTCCTCGCCGCGTGGCTTCTGTTCGCTGCGCGGGCCGGCTCCGGCCAGGTTGCGCGACGTCTCTTGCGGAATCGAGTTGGATGTCATGGGCCGATCCTCCTGATCGGTTAACTTTCGCGCGGCCTGCAAGTTCGTTTGACACGTCGGGCAAAACACCGGCAGAATGACATCATCGAGACGAGTTTGGTTGACCCGCGCGGAGAGATCCGCCGCGGGTTTTTTCGTTCTCGATTGCGGAATCGGACGGCGGCGGCGCATTGCGGCCACGCACTCGTCAGACCTGGAGCGCCGATCGGCGCGCCGTCGTCCGAACCATTGCTGGCCGGCACGCGCGAACGTGCCGGTCCGCGGCGCCGGGCCATTCGCCCGCGCCGCTGCGGTCTCCGGGATGGAGATAGGGTTCGCGCCCGAAACGATCGCGCCGCGATGCTGCGATCTGCCGCGCATTTTCTTCACGGGAGAGACGATGACCGCTTATCTGATAACACTCGCCGTCGCCGGCCTCGTTGCCATCGTGCTGTG
>DATLJJ010000461.1:0-2288 GCA_035538975.1 Sphingomonas sp.
CGTTCCTCGAGGAGCATCCGGTGAGCGCCCCCGGCCAGCGTCACCACGCGCGCGCCGCCGGGAACGCCGGTGAGCCGCCCCGCCAGCCAGGCGACATCGCTATCACCCGCGATGGGATCCCAGGCGCCGCGGACGATCAGTGTGGGCGCGCGCACGACCGCCGGATCATAGGGAAAGCGCCCCGACCAGGCCTGAGCGAAATCGGCGTCAGGGCCGCTCGGCACCGCCACACTGGCAGGGTTGCGGCTCGCGCCCGTGGGATCGGTGGTAAGATAGGCGGTTACCCAACTGTCGAACTCCGCGCGCGCGATCGGCGAGCCGTGCTCCGGGGGCACGCCGGCCTGAAAGCTGCGCCATTGGTCGTCGCGGCTGACGAGGCGCGTTCCGCGCGCCGGTGCGCTGCCGCCGCCGGCGCTGCGCTCGGCGATCGGACCGAATAGTACCAGCCGCTCGACGAGATCGGGCCGCGCGCCGGCAAACATGCCGGCGGGGATCGTGCCCCAGCTATGTGCGATCACCGATAGGCGCTTCGCGCCGCGCACGGCGAGGACATGCCGCGCGACGCGCTCGATCTGCACCGCTGCAGCCTCGGCCCCGCCATAGGGCGCGGAGCCCTGCAATGCCGCGGGACGATCCGACCCGCCATAGCCCGCGAAATCGAACGCCCAGACGTCGAAGCCGCGCTCGTGGAGGTCGTCCATCCACGACCGCCCGTCAATCTTCCATCCGATCGACAGCGCCGAAGGAAAGGTTGCCCCATGCACGTAGAGCACCGGCGCGCCGGACCCGGGCAAGTGACGCACGAGCAGCCCGGGCACGGCCCCTTCCGCGGGCAAGCGGATCACTTGCTGGCCGCGCGCAGGGCCGGCGAACAGCGCGGCAACGAACGCCGCGGCCAGAACGGTCTTGAGCATCGCTATCTCCGATCGTTGGGCCCCGCCCATGCGGCCGATCGGAGTTGCGATGCTTCGGTCCCGGCCGAACCGGGGACTAGCCCTTCCGCCGCCGCGCGCGCTCCTGGGCGTCCTCGCGGCCGGCGATCAGCCGCGCCGCCCGGTCGGCGCCGTCATTGCCCTCGGTCGCCCCGGCACGCGCCGAATCCCGGTAGAGCGCGAGCGCGCGGTCATAGTCTCCGCGCTGCTCGGCGCAGAGGCCAAGGTTGAACAGCAGCGACGGATGCGGCGCGGCGACGCCGCCCTGCATCGACTCCCAGCCGGCGCACGCCCCGCGCGGATCGCGCTTGGAAAGCTTGACCAGTTCCTTGAACTGGCCGGCAGCTTCCTTGGGCATGCCCTTGGTGCTCTCGCGCACGCGGATGCGATAGGTGTCGACGTGCGGCACGATGTCGGCACGCACCGAGCCTGCGATGTCGCGGATCGCGGCGTCGATCACTTCCTCGGTCGTGCGCGCCGGCGAGCCGCCCGGACACCAGCTCACTTCCTCGCGGAAGGGCTTGGGCACCGAATAGAGAATCCGCCCGTCGGCGTTGCGCACGATTCGCACGTCCGCGTTTACGGTGATGATCCGACGGCGGCACTGGACCTCGACCTCGGCCTCCTTGGTGCACTTGCCCTTGTCGTCCTTGGTGACGCACTGCTTCTGCTTCTGCTTGAACGGACGCTCGTCCACACCGGTCGAGACGGCGCCGTTGATCGCGCCCTCCGCCGTGTCCCGCCCGGCGCGTCCGCCGCGCAGATCGAAGGGCATGCGCCCCTCCGGCCCCGCCATCGAAAGCGCGCGTTCGACAGCGATCTGGAGCGTCGGCCCGTCCTGACCACCGAAACGATCGACCACGATCGAGTTCAGGAAGCTCGCCTCGCGGCTCGCCGCCGGGAACTCACCCGTCACTTCCAGAACCTCGGCGTGCGCACAGCCGATTGCCGCTGCCGCTGCCGCGGCCGCAGCCGCGATCAGCATCCGAATGCCTGTCATCTTTTCCCCCTCGGCGGCGCTCTAGCCGCCGTTCGCCCTGAACAGCGCCAGGGTCCGCTCGCGGGCCAGCCGCGCGCTTTCTGCGTCGAAATCGCTGCGCTGGTCGCAATTGAACCCGTGGCCCGCCTCGTAAACGAACACCTGAAGGTCCGGATGTCCAGCGGCGATCACCCGCTCGACGTCCCCGATCGGGATACCGTGGTCGTGCCGGCCGAAATGGAGGATCGTCGGGCATCGGGGTGATTCGTCCGCCGCTGCAGGGATCAGCGCACCATAATAGCCCGATGCCGCCGCCAACCCCTCCAGCCGGCACGCGGCGAACCAGACGATCGACCCGCCGTAGCAATAGCCGGTGA
>DATLJJ010000462.1:0-2321 GCA_035538975.1 Sphingomonas sp.
AGCTTGAGCAGCGCGCGCAGCCGCAGGTTCTCCTGCGTGAGCGTCCGCGCGCGCGATACGATCTGCGCCTCGTCCTCGATCTGCTTCCTGAGCCGCGCATTCTCGCCGCGCACGCCCAGATAGCTGCCGATTCCCCGGGGCACGCTCGCGACGCCGCCCCACGCCCACGCAAGGCCCGAGGATACCGGCGTCGTGACTTCCGCCACCACGCCGCGGACCGCCGAATAGGCGCCGGGATTGAACGTCGACAGCAGCAGCAGCACGGCGCCGATCAGCGCACCGCCGACAGCGACCACATAGCCGAGGAAGAGCCCGTATTGCGCCCGCCGCGAAAACCCGGGGCGCCGGTTGCGTGGCGGCGCCATGTCCCCTCGCGCTCCTTAAACCTGGATGAGCACGCCGCGGAACACGGGATCCTCGAGCGCGCGGCCGGTGCCGAGCGCGACGCAGGTCAGCGGGTCCTCGGCGACCGTGACGGGCAGGCCCGTCTCGTCGCGCAGCACTTCGTCCAGGCCCTGGAGCAGCGCACCGCCGCCGGTGAGGACGATGCCCTGGTCGACGATGTCCGCCGCCAGCTCGGGCGCGGTGTTCTCCAGCGCGATGCGCACGCCCTCGACGATCGTGCCGACCGGCTCGCTGAGCGCCTCGGCGATCTGGCCCTGATTGATCTGGATTTCCTTGGGCACGCCGTTGACGAGGTCGCGGCCCTTGATGTGGATCGTGGTGCCGATGCCGTCCGCGGGCGGCTTGGCGACGCCCACTTCCTGCTTGATGCGCTCGGCCGTGGCTTCGCCGATCAGCAGATTGTGATTGCGGCGAACGTAGGAGACGATCGCCTCGTCCATCTTGTCACCGCCGACGCGGACCGAGGTGGAATAGGCGAGGCCGCGCAGCGAGAGCACCGCGACTTCGGTGGTGCCACCGCCGATGTCGACGACCATCGAGCCGATCGGCTCGGTCACCGGCATGTCGGCGCCGATCGCAGCCGCCATCGGCTCCTCGATCAGAAACACCTGGCTAGCGCCGGCGTTCGACGCGGCGTCACGGATCGCGCGGCGCTCGACCGACGTGGAGCCCGAGGGAACGCAGATCACGATCTGCGGCCAGCGCATGAAGCGGCGCTGCCCATGCACCTTCTGGATGAAGTGCTTGATCATCTGCTCGGCGACGTCGATGTCCGCGATCACGCCGTCGCGCAGCGGACGAATCGCCTCGATCGAGCCGGGCGTCTTGCCCATCATCAGCTTGGCGTCGTCGCCGACTGCCTTGACCTTCTTCACGCCGTTGAGCGTCTCGACCGCGACCACCGACGGTTCGTTGAGGACGACCCCCCGCCCGCGGAGATAGACGACCGTGTTCGCGGTTCCCAGGTCGATCGCCATGTCGTGGGACATGAATTTGAAAAAGCGGGAGAAAGCCATTCGTTGTTCCGTCCTGCCACCGGGGGCCCGCCGCCGGCTGTTCGCACCAAGATTCCTAAGTCCGGACCCGTCCGGGGCAGATCGAAAAAATCCGCTCGGTGCCATGCGGTTGCGGGTCGCGGGATGCCGCCCGTTGGGCTAGACGGACAGCCATGTCAATACGTCGCTTGCCGGAGCATCTTGTCAACCGAATTGCAGCGGGTGAGGTCGTCGAACGTCCCGCGAGCGCGCTCAAGGAACTGGTCGAAAACGCCATCGACGCGGGCGCCACACGGATCGCGGTGCGGCTGTCCGCCGGCGGTACCGAATTGATCGAGGTGATCGACGACGGCTGCGGCATGCTGCCCTCCGAAATGGCGCTGGCGCTCGAACGGCACGCGACCTCCAAGCTTCCCGACGATGCGATCGAGCACGTCACGACGTTGGGTTTTCGCGGCGAGGCGTTACCCTCGATCGCCAGCGTCGCGCGGCTGACGCTGGAGAGCCGCGTGCGCGGCGGCGACGGCTGGGCCCTCACGGTCGACAATGGCGCGCGCGTCGCCGAGGGCCCCGCCGCGCTGCCGCCCGGCACGCGCGTCCGGGTCGAAGCGCTGTTCGCGCGCGTGCCGGCGCGACGCAAGTTCCTGCGCTCGGCGCGCGCCGAATATGGCGCGGCGCTCGATGTGGTGAAGCGGCTCGCGATGGCGCGGCCCGACATCGGCTTCTCGGTCGAGCACGACGGGCGCCGCGTCCTCTCGGTCCAGGGCGGCGAGACCCGGCCGCAGCGCGTCGCCGCGCTCACCGACCGCGATCTCGCGGAGAACAGCGTCGCGGTCGATCTCGAGCGCGAAGGTCATGTGCTCGGCGGCGTGGCCGGACTCCCCACCTTCAACCGCGGCGTCGCCGATCACCAGTATCTGT
>DATLJJ010000463.1:0-4227 GCA_035538975.1 Sphingomonas sp.
CCACAGCCGCTCCCGGTCCTCGGCGAGCGCCGTGACGCGATCGACGTCGACTGCGAGCCGCGCGTCCGCGAACCATCCACTCAGCCCCTGCGCCAGCGCATCGAGGATCTTCGCCGCCAGCGGCAGGATCGCCAGACGCCACAGCGCGCGGTTGGCCTCGCGGTAGTTCGCATAGGCTGCGTCGCCCGGCAGCCCGAGCAGCATCGGCGGCACGCCGAAGGCCAGCGCGATCTCGCGCGCCGCCGCGGCCTTGAGCCCGACGAAGTCCATGTCCGCCGGCGTCAGGCTCATCGCCTGCCATTTGAGTCCGCCTTCGAGCAGCATCGGCCGGCCGGCATTGGCCGCGCCCGCGAATCCCGCCTCCATCTCGGTCTTGAGCCGTGCGAACTGCTCGGGCGCCAGCGTGCCCCCGTCGCCAGGATCATAGACCAGCGCGCCGGAGGGTCGCGCCGCATTGTCGAGCAGCGCCTTGTTCCAGCGCGTCGCGGCGTTGTGGATCGCGATCGCGCCCGCCGCCGCGCCGAGGCAGCCCAGCCCATAATGGTCGTCCAGCGGCGCAAAGGCCTTGATGTGCACCACTGCCGGCCGTCCCCCGGCATCCTCCGCCGCGAGCCGGCTGACGTGCTCGCCCACCTTGTAGCGATAGGCGACCGGCCAGCCGCCCGCATCGGCCTCCACGCTGACCCGATCGGGCCGCAGCGCGAACAGCTCGCGCACACGGCCGGCGTCGTCGGCGAGCAGCTGCACATAGGCATTGCCGTGTAGCAACAGATGCGCCGCCACTGTCTCGACGAGCAGCTGCCCGCCCGATCGCGCCGTCACAAGCGCCGCGAGCGCGGGATCGCTTGCCGTGAGCGGCGCCCCACCCGCGCCTTCGCTCACCAGCTTCACTGCACGCTGGGCGACCGGATTGCGGCAATAGCCCTCGCGCACCTGCGCCTCATAGGAGCGCGGCCACTCGCCGATCACCGCTCCGCCCGCGAACGTTCGCGCCAGCGCGGGACGCACTGCCCCGCGCCCGGCCGCCTTGCGCCCGAACCATTTCATGCCAGTCCTCCCGAAAGCGGCCTTCAGAGATTGTCGATCACGCAGCCCGCCCAGCGCGCTTCGGCCTCGGCCGGAGACACGCGCCCGCTCGCGTCGGCATCGAGGCAATGGAATGCGGCAACCGGCGCCCGCGCCAGCTCGTCAATCCGAACACGCCCGTCGTGATCGCTGTCCTGATCGAGGTAGCGCGCGATCAGCCAGCTGCGCAGCGCGCCCCAGCCGGCGCCTTGTCGCCGCTCCGGCGGGATCGCCGCCTCGACCATCGCCTCGATCTCCACACGATCGAGCCCGCCATCGTGATCCGCATCATGGCGGGCGAGCAGCAGCCCGAAACCCGCCCGCACCGCCAATTCGCCGTGCAGCGTGGCACATCCGGCCAGGAGCACCCCTGCCGCCACCGCGCACGCAAGCCCTCGCCCGCGCAGGGCCATGCCCTGCGCGCCAGAATGTCCGATCATGTCGCGTCTCCTTGCCGCACCCAGGCGAACGCCGGGCTAGTTGCCGTGCTTTCGCGGCCCCATCGGAATAAGTGTCTTCAAGCGGTTAGTGGCCGGGACCCTTGTTTTCGCCGGGGTCCCGCGTGGCTACCGTCCCACTCCAAACCAGATCACGTGCCGCGGCCCCTTGCCGTTGCTGCGCGCCTTCACCGCCACTTCGTCGACGCGAAATCCCGCGTCCTTCAGCCGTCGCGTGAACGCCGCGTCGGGCGCCGCCGACCAGACGGCCAGCACACCGCCCGGCCGCAATGCCGCCCTGGCCGCCGCCAGCCCGTCCCTCGAATAGAGTCCGTCATTCGCCGCGCGCGTGAGCCCGTCGGGGCCATTGTCCACGTCGAGCAGGATCGCGTCATACGTCCCTCGCCCCCGGCCGATCACCGCGCCCACATCGTCGATCACCACGTCGACGCGCGGATCGTCGAGACAGCCATCGGCCAGCTCGGCCATCGGCCCGCGCGCCCATTCGATGATGCCGGGCACCAGCTCGGCCACGGTCAGCCGCGCCTGCGGTCCCAGCCTCCTGAGCGCCGCGCGCAGCGTGAAGCCCATGCCGTATCCGCCGATCAGCAGGTGCGGCGCAGCGCGCCCGCCCAGCCGGTCGATCGTTAGGTCGGCGAGCGCCTCCTCGGAGCCGCTCATCCGGCTGCTCATCAGCTCGTTGCGTTCGAGCACGATCATGAAGTCGCCCCCGCGCCGGAACAGCCGCAGCGGCTCACCGCCGGGCACTTCGGCGGTGCCGATCAATTCGCGCGGTACCATCGTTCGCTCCTGTTGTCCCGCGCGGCCCTACACCACCGGCGCTCGCTCCGCACCCTCAGCCTGTCGGCTCACCGGCGCAATTCACCAGCATGCCGATTCCTCTAGCATGCAGCGTCACGCTTGTCAATAGAAAATAACCGATTTGGTTATTAACGTGACTTTCCATCAACCTTATGAGTACGTCATCGTGCGGGAATTTTCGTTCCCGCGCCACCTCCGGATAAGATCGGATGCTCGTTTCTGCGTATTTCTGTAGCCACATAACCTCTTGATTTCTCGCGCCTTCCTGCAATGAAATCACGGGGGCGCGGCCGATCCTTCTTCCGCGTCGCCGGGGAAGGAATCATGAAGCCCGCAATCCCTGGAATCACGTTCGCTGCCGCCCTGCTGGCAGCAGCGCCCGCACTGGCGCAGGGTTCGAACCCGGCACTCCCCTGATCCGGCATGGCGCGGGCTGACACAATCTGTTAGCCCGCGGCCATGGCCCTTGCTGCTGCCGCTTCCGCCCGGGAGATTTTGACGCGCCTTCACGACGTGATGGCGAAGCGCCTCGCCGCCCAATCGAAGCTCAACGCCGTCGTCGACATCATCGGCACCGCGCTCGATAGCGAGGTCTGCTCGATCTATCTGCTGCGCGAGGGCGTGCTCGAACTCTTCGCCACGCGCGGCCTGTCGCAGGACGCCGTCCACGTCACCAAACTCGCGCTCGGCGAGGGTCTCGTCGGCACGATCGCCGCGAACGTCGAGACGCTCAACCTCGCCGAGGCGGCGACGCACCCCGACTTTGCCTATCGCCCCGAGACAGGCGAAGACCGATTCCACAGCTTCGCCGGCGTGCCGATCATCCGACGCGAGCGCGCGGTGGGCGTGCTCGCGGTCCAGCACGTCGAGCCGCGCCGCTACGCCGATGTCGAGATCGAGGCGCTGCAGACCGTCGCGATGGTGCTCTCGGAACTCATCGCAAATGCCGGGCTGATCGACGCCGCCGGCGCCGCGTCGACCCGCCCCCAGGCGACCGGAGCGGTGCGTGCGGACGGATTCAAGCTCGTCGACGGCATGGCCCAGGGCGTCGCCGTCTTCCACCAGCCGCGCATCACGATCGAGCATACGGTTGCCGAGGACATCGAGGCCGAGCGGCACCGCGTCTATGCCGCCTTCGACAAGATGCGCGAGCAGATCGAGCGCATGGCGAGCCAGGCCGAATTCGGCGTGGGCGGCGAGCACGACGAAGTGCTCGCGACCTACAAGATGTTCGCCTACGACGAGGGCTGGAGCCGCCGCATCAACGAGGCGATCGATTCCGGCCTCACCGCCGAGGCGGCGATCGAGCGCGTCCAGCAGCGCACCCGCCAGCGCATGCGCGAGATCGACGATCCGCTGCTGCGCGACCGCATGCACGACCTGGAGGATCTCTCCAACCGGCTGCTGCGCATCGTCTCGGGCCAGCTCGGCACCGCCGCCCAGCTCGGCCTCCGCCAGGATTCGATCCTCATCGCGCGCAATCTGGGCCCGGCGGAGCTGCTCGAATACGATCGTCGGCGCCTCAAGGGCGTGATCCTCGAGGAAGGTTCGCTCACTGCGCACGTCACCATCGTGGCCCGCGCGATGGGGGTGCCCGTGCTCGGCCGCGTCCGCAACGTCCGCCAGCTCATCGCCGAAGGCGACATGCTGTTGCTCGACGTGAGCGAGGAGAGCCTGTTCGTCCGCCCCACCACTGCGATGCAGGAGGCCTTCTCGGCGAAGCTCGCGCTGAGCCAGAAGCGCCGCGCCGCCTTCGCACGCCTCAAGGGGCAGCCTCCCGAAACCAGGGACGGCCACCGTGTCACGCTGATGGTCAACGCGGGTCTGCGCGATGACGTGGCCGCGCTCGACCTCACCGGCGCCGACGGCATCGGCCTGTTCCGCACCGAATTCCAGTTCCTCG
>DATLJJ010000464.1:0-9312 GCA_035538975.1 Sphingomonas sp.
ACTGGCGGCGCCCCGCACGCCAGATTCTGCCCTTTTTGGGCTTGAGCGGCGGCGCATTAGGATCAGGGCGAACGAGGTGTCAATTGCGCACGAGCGACAAACTGTCCCAAAAATCGCCAAATCACGGACACCGGTGGCAGCAAACAAAGCATATACTTCCAACGGTTTGCCTGCATCCGACAATATGGCGCCGTTCCTCTTCATTCCATAAGTGAATGGTGCACCGTCACCTTGATATGATCCCCCCGATAGTTGCGGGGAGCGCATCGATTTGGCCGCCGCGCCCCGAATATCTTCCAACCTCGCCATGCCCCTCGGATCCCCGGCATGTTTCTGTGGATTGTGCCGCCAAAAGATGCAAAGTTCAGACAGCTGGGACAAGTATGTGCCGGGTTCGGGGCGAACATCAGGGGTCGCGGAAGCTGGACGGGGCGGATCGATACGACCACCCGATTTTTCCGGCAATCCTCACCGGAACCAACCAGCGTAACACCTGCCGCCGGATCAACCGGTGGACCACAACGGGGGAATTGCCATGATCAACAAATCTGCCCTGCACCTGGGCATCGCGGCGGCTGCCTTCGCGTTCGCCCAGCCGGCCTATGCGCAGGCGACGCGCACCTGGGTTTCGGGCGTGGGCGACGACGCCAATCCGTGCAGCCGCACGGCGCCGTGCAAGACCTTCGCCGGCGCCATCTCGAAAACCGCAGCCGGCGGCGAGATCGACTGCCTCGATCCGGGCGGCTTCGGGACGGTCACGATCACCAAGTCGATCACGCTCGACTGCACCGGGACGATGGGCAGCATCCTCAACTCGGGCATCAACGGCGTCATCGTCAACGACACCGCCACCGGAGCCCCGGGGACCATCAACGTGGTGCTGCGCGGACTTTCGATCAACGGCGCGGGGACGACCCTCGGGACAAACGGCGTGCGCTTCGTTTCCGGCAAGTCGCTCGTGCTGGAAAACGTGTTCATCATGAACCAGAGCGGCCGCGCGGTTTTGATCAATCCTTCGACCACCACCCGGACCACGATCCACAATACGACGATGACCAACACTGGCGGTGGCGTGCTGGTCCAGCCCACCGGCACCGCGACCGCGGCGGTCGACATCCAGCGCAGCGTGATCACCGCGAGCGCCAGCGAAGCCCTGCGCGTCGACACGTCGACGACCACCGGAGCGGCCGGACTGCGCGTGGTGGTGAACGACTCGGTCATCAGCGAGAACCCGGGCAGCGCCGTGATCGTCAATTCGCCGGCGGGGACGCCGACCGCGCTCGTCCTCATCTCGTCATCGAACGTGACCAACAACAGCGGTAACGGCCTCACCGCCCAGGGATCGTCCAACGCCTTCATCGCGGTCGGCGGGACAGCGATTCAGGGCAACATCAGCGGCCTCGTTCGGACCGGAGGCGGACAAATCCGCAGCTACGGCGACAATCTGCTTAACCTCAACGTCGTCACCGACGGCACCTTCAGCGCAACGCTGCCCAAGAACTGATCGGGCCGGAGCGGCACCCCTCGTCGGGTGCCGCTCCGCCTTATCGGTCTTCCTGCAACGCGCCTCTCGACACTTGCGGCATAGCGCGTGTAGTCCCACCCGCGCATGGCCCGCTCCGCCACTCTCTGGCTGTCCCAGCCCAGTCGATACGCAGCCATTCCGCGCAATCGGGCGCGGCTGATCCTCGCGCTGTTCGCGGCGCTGCTGCTGGCTTCCCTGACCGCGCCGTGGAGCAGCGCGCCGCCGCCATCGACTCCCGAGGCCAGCCGAAGCGGCGACGATCGCCGCGACGTGCTCCTCTATGAATCGATCGTTGGCGGGATCCGCCACGGAGGCGAATATTACGGCGTCGCTGCGCAGGAGCTGCGCCAGGGCAACTATCCGCTTCGGCCGTTCATCACCTTCCGCCTGCCCACGCTGGCGGTCGTGCAGTCGCATTTGCCGCCGGTCGCGCTTCCGATCTGCCTCTATCTGCTTGCGGCCGCGACTGCGCTGGCCTGGTTTCCGCGGCTCGCGGAAATGCTCCGCGGATGGCGCGCACGCGCGATCGGACTCGCGCTGCTCGCGGGCGGCCTGGCAGTGTTCGTCGAGGGCGACCTGTGGTCCTTTCACGAGATCTGGGCGGGACTGTTCGTGGCGCTTTCGCTCGCGCGAAGGAAGCCTGGCCGGTGGGTGGACGCCGCCGCGATCGGGCTGATCGCCGCGCTGATCCGCGAAACCGCCGCGATCTACCTCATCCTCATGGCCGCCTGGGCATGGCGCGACGGGGAACGCCGCGAGGCGTTCGGCTGGGTGCTCGCGCTGGCATTGTTCGCAGTGGCGCTGGGCTTCCACGCGGCGGCGGTCGGCAAGGTGGTGACCTCACTCGACACCGCCTCGCCCGGCTGGTCGGGCCTGCTGGGCTTCGGTTTCTTCGTCAATTCGATCGCGGCGTCGACGGCGCTGATGATCATGCCGGGCTGGCTCCAGGCCGCGCTGGTGGCGCTCGCGCTGTTCGGCTGGACGGCGCTGCGCGATCCGCTGGGTGCGCGCGCGGCATCGCTCTTCTTCGCCTTCGCGCTGCTGCTCGGCTTCCTTGCGCGCGCCGACACCTTCTATTGGGTGCTGGTGATCGCGCCGGCGTTCCTCGTCGGCCTCGCCTTCGTGCCCGATGCGCTCCGCGAGCTCATCGCCTCCGCCCTCGACAGGCGGCGGCTGCGCGTCCAGATTGTATCGCGATGAAGCGCATCCTGCTGATCGTCGGCGGCGGCATTGCGGCCTACAAGGCGTGCGAGCTGATCCGGCTTTGCCGCAAGGCGGGGATCCACGTCACTTGCGTGCTCACCGAAGGGGGGCAGCATTTCGTCACGCCGATGACGCTCGCCGCGCTGTCCGAGAACCAGGTCTACACAACGCTGTGGGACCTGAAGGACGAGGCGGAGATGGGGCATATCCAGCTCAGCCGCCAGGCCGATCTGGTCGTTGTCGCCCCGGCGACCGCCGACCTGCTCGCGAAGATGGCCGCCGGGATCGCCGACGACCTCGCCACCACGCTGCTGCTCGCCACCGACAAGCCCGTGCTCGCCGCGCCGGCGATGAACGTGCGGATGTGGCGGCACGCGGCGACGCGGCGCAACGTGGCCCAGCTCCGCGCCGACGGCGTCACCGTACTCGAGCCCGACGAGGGGCCGATGGCGTGCGGCGAATATGGCCCGGGCCGTCTTCCGGAGCCGGAGGCGATCCTCGCCGCGATCGAGCGCGCGCTCGCGCCGGCGACGGGTTCGAGCCTTGCCGGCAGGCATGTCGTCGTCACCGCCGGCCCCACGCACGAGCCGATCGATCCGGTGCGCTACATCGCCAATCGCTCGTCGGGCCGCCAAGGTTATGCGATAGCCGAGGCGCTGGCGCGGTTGGGCGCGCGGGTGACGCTGGTCTCCGGCCCTGTCGCGCTGCCCACGCCCGCAGGCGTGAAGCGAGTCGACGTCGAGACCGCGCGCGAGATGGCGGACGCAGTCGAGGCGGCGCTCCCGGCCGATGCCGCGGTGATGGTCGCCGCGGTGGGCGACTGGCGGGCCGAAGCCTCGGACCAGAAGATCAAGAAGGGCGATGCGCCGCCTGCACTCAGCCTGAAGGAGAACCCCGATATCCTCGCCGCGGTAGCGTCTGCCCCGCGCCGCCCGAAGCTGGTCGTGGGCTTCGCGGCCGAAACCGAGAAGGTGATCGAGCACGCCACCGCAAAAAGGACTCGTAAGGGCGCAGACTGGATTGTCGCCAACGACGTTTCGGGGGATGTTATGGGTGGCGAGAGCAACACCATTCACATCGTCACGGCCGCGGGGGTCGAGAGCTGGGAACGCCTCCCCAAGACCGACGTGGCGGCGCGGTTGGCGGAGCGGATCGCCGACGCGCTTTAGTCCACAGGGATCTGAGCGCGGGGGCTTCCAAAACGGGATTTCATCTGCTTGCCTCTGGCCATGACTCGCCTTCGACCTTCCTTGCACCGCGCCGCGGCACGGCTCGCGGGGCTGCGCTCGCGCAGGGATCGGGGGCGACTCGGCCAGCTCGGCGCGAAGGCCGTCCGCCCGAAGTCGCTGGCCGCCTTTGCCCTGCCCCTGCTCCTCGCCGCTTGCGCTGCCGGTTCGGCGGGTCCTGAAACGGCCCTGCCCGCCGGCGACATCTTCGGTCCGGCGAGCGGAAACGGCATTCAGACGGTGGTGGCGGTCCTGACCGACGGGGACTCGGCGGCCATCCCGGACACCAATCGCCGCTTTGCCGCTGCCGCAGCGCGCGCGATTCCGACCAGCGCGGCAGTCGCGCTCCCGCCGCTCACGGGTGACGGGCTCGATCCCGCGCTCGAAGGCTATGGGACGCGCGCCGTCGCCGCAGTGGGTGAATCGATCACGGCGCTCCGCCGCCGCTACCCTCGCGCGCGGATCGTCGTGGTCGGCGACGCGGGCGGCGCCGCGCTGGCGGCCAACCTGGCCGGCGTCCAGCCGCACCTGGTCGACGGCATCGTGCTGGTCGCCTGTCCCTGCGCGCTTCCCGAATGGCGCGCGCACATCCAGTCGCAGGCGGGAGCGCTTTCCGCCGCCACTTCGGCAGGCCTCGACCCGCTCAAGACCGCGGGAGGCATTTCCCCGGCGCTCCGGGCCGCGGTGCTGGTCGGCGCCGACGACCCGGTCACGCCGGTCAAATTCTCCCGCGCCTATGCCGAAGCGCTGACGCTGCGCGGCATCGCGACCGATTACCGGATCGTGCCCGGCAAGGGCCACCAACTGCTCGAGGATCCGGAGGTGCTCGCCGCCACCGAGCGGCTCGCGGCCGCACTTACAAGGAAGATCTGAATGCCTGCTTCGATCCGGATCGCGGTCCGCCGCCTTGCGCATGGCGAGGGCCTGCCCCTTCCCGCCTATGCCACCACGGGCGCCGCGGGAATGGACGTGGTCTCGGCCGAGGACCTGATCCTCGCCCCCGGTGCGCGCCACGCCGTCGCCACGGGCTTCGCCATGGCGATTCCCGAAGGCTTCGAGGTTCAGGTGCGGCCGCGTTCCGGGCTCGCGCTCAAGCACGGCATCACCTGCCTCAACACGCCCGGCACGATCGACAGCGACTATCGCGGCGAAGTGAAGGTCATCCTCGCCAATCTTGGCGACGCAGCCTTCCCGATCGCGCGCGGCGACCGGATCGCGCAGCTGGTGCCGGCGCCGGTCCAGCGAGCCGAACTGGAGGAAGCCGAGGCGCTCGACGAGACGGTGCGGGGAATCGGGGGGTTCGGCTCGACGGGCACATGATCACGGTGCTCGCCATCATAGCCGCGCTCCAGGCACGCGCGATCGACTGGGCCGCGCTGCCACCGCTGCCCTACCGCGCGCCGCCCGTGGTGACTCCGGACATGCACGCCTTCGTCGGGCGCGAGGTGAAGGCGCGCAAATGCCCGCTCCCGCAGCCGCGCGAGCCCGTGCAGACGCTGGTGGTCGGCGTTGCCGTGCTGGTGGACGAGACGGGAGGCATCCGCACGGTCGTGCCGCGCGCGATCGACTGCCCGACGGTGGAGCAATATGCGGCGGCGCTCGCCGCCGGCTTCGCGCGCAACAACCTGCTCCCGCGCAACGCCAGCGCCCCGCAATGGTATCGCGCCGACATCAGCTTCAGCTGGCGGCAGTGATGCTCAACGACGAAGAACTCGAGCGCTATGCGCGGCACATCGTCCTGCGCGAGATCGGCGGCGCGGGTCAGGTCCGGCTGCGCACCTGCCATGTCGTGCTGATCGGCGCCGGGGGCATCGGCTCGCCGGCGATCCAGTATCTGGCAGCCGCGGGCGTAGGGAAGATCACCGCGATCGACGACGACACCGTGTCGCTGTCGAACCTGCAGCGCCAGACCCTCTACGGCACCGATCAGCTGGACCGGCCCAAGGTGGAGGCGGCGGCCGAAGCGGTGCACCGGCTCAACCCCGGTGTGCGCTTCGAAGGCATCCGGACGCGCATCGGCGCGGACGACGTCGAGCCGCTGCTCGAGCGTCTCGCGCCGCAGGCGGTTCTCGACGGCTCGGACAATTTCGCGACGCGGCTAGCGGTGGCTGACGCGGCGCTGCGTCTGCGCATTCCGCTGGTCTCCGCGGCGGTGGCCGAATTCGAGGGACAGCTCGGCGTCTTCCGCGGCTGGGAAGCGGACAAGCCCTGCTATCGCTGCTTCGTCGGCGCCGATCCCGACCGGCCCGAGATGACCTGCGCCGAACAGGGCGTGCTCGGCGCGCTGACGGGCGTGATGGGCAGCCTTGCGGCGCTCGAGGCGATCCGCGCCTGCGCGCCTTTCGGCGAGGACAGCGCGGGCAAGCTGCTGCTGGTCGACGCACTCGCGCTGCGCTTCCGTACGCTCAGGCTGCCGAAGGACCCCGGCTGCCCGGCCTGCGGCGAAATCGCGAACTGGACTTGAGAAGCACGATCTTGCAGACGCCGCGACGGATATCACGGCAGCAGCGGGAAACCTCATGACGAACGGCACGAAGCGGGTACTTGTCACGGGATCGGCGGGGTTCATCGGTTTTCACACCTGCAGCCGGTTACTCCAGCAGGGCGCGACCGTACTCGGGGTCGACAATTTCACGCCCTATTACGACGTGTCGCTCAAAGAGCGCCGGAACGAGATTCTGGGCAACAACCCGGGCTTTTCGGTCGCGCGTATTTCGATCGAGGACCGGGAGGCGTTAGGCACCGCCTGGGCCGATTTCCGCCCTGACGTGGTGATCCATCTCGCCGCCCAGGCAGGGGTGCGCTACAGCATCGATGCGCCGGACAGCTATATCGGCACCAACCTGATCGGCACGTTCAATGTGCTGGAGCTAGCCCGGCATTATCCGGTGCGGCACCTGCTCACGGCTTCGACCAGCTCGGTCTACGGCGCCAACACCGAGATGCCGTTCTTCGAGACGCAGCGCACCGCAACCCCGCTCAGCCTCTATGCCGCCACCAAGGGCGCGACCGAGCTGATGGGCCACAGCTACAGCCATCTGTTCCGCACACCGATGACCTTCTTCCGCTTCTTCACGGTCTACGGTCCGTGGGGACGACCCGACATGGCGCTGTTCAAGTTCACCAAGGCCATCCTCGGGGGCGAGGCAATCGACGTTTACAACAACGGCCAGATGGTGCGCGACTTCACCTATATCGACGATCTCGCCGACGCGATCGTGCGCCTTGCCGACGCCGTGCCCGGCGATCAGCCCGTGGAGGGCGACAGCCTGTCACCCGTCGCGCCCTTCCGCGTCGTGAACATCGGCGCGGGAACGCCCACGCCACTGATGGACTATATCGGCGAGCTCGAGAAGGCGCTCGGCCAGCCCGCGAGGAAGAACTTCATGCCGATGCAGCAAGGCGACGTGCCCGCGACCGAGGCTTCATCGGATCTGCTCAAGCGCCTGACCGGCTTCGTGCCGACCACTCCGCCGAGCGCAGGCGTGCCGCAGTTCGTCCGCTGGTATCGCGAGCACTACGGCCAATAGTGCCTCAGGCGCCGGCCAGGTCGAGAGGTACGAGCGCCCATCCGTCGAAAGAATATGCGCGCACCGGAGGCTTGTCCTCAAGGGCGTCGCCGGTCCTCGGCGGCGCCGTTTGCGCCGAAGCGGGCGCCGTTTCGAGCTCCTTCTCGCGTGCCTCGTTCATGGCATGTCCCTTTTGCTCGAGTCGTGCGGCATCTTAGGCCAATTGGCGCGGGCCGGGGAGTCGCACACCGGAAGCTGCATCGACTGCCTATCGCCGCGCGATGAAGTCCCGAACCGCCGGGCCGATGTCCTGACGGGCCAGCGCGACGGCAATATTCGCCTGGATGAAGCCGGCCTTGTCGCCGCAGTCGTAGCGGGTGCCCTGGAAGGTGACGCCGTGGAATGGCTGGTCGCCGATCATCCGCGCCATCGCGTCGGTGAGCTGGATCTCGCCGCCCGCGCCGGTTTCCTGCCCCTCGAGCACCCGCATGACCTCGGGCTGGAGGATGTAGCGGCCGATCACCGAGAGGTTGGACGGTGCAGTGCCCGGCGCCGGTTTCTCGACGAGCCCTTTCACTTGCGTGAGCACTCCGTCGCGCGCGCCAGGGGTGATGATGCCGTAGCGGTGCGTCTGGTCGTCGGGCACTTCCTCGGCGCAGATCAGATTGCCGCCGACCTTGTTGTAGGCGTCGACCATCTGCTTGAGGCAGCCCGGCTTGCCGACCATGAAATCGTCGGCGAGCAGCACGGCGAAGGGCTCGTCGCCCACAATGTCGCGCGCGCACCACACCGCATGGCCGAGGCCCATCGGCTCCTGCTGGCGGACATAGGCCACCGCGCCCGGCTTCAATCGCGTCGCATCGAGGATGTCGAGCGACTTGCCGCGCTCGCTCATCGTCGCCTCGAGCTCGAAGGCAATGTCGAAATGGTCCTCGATCGCGCTCTTGCCGCGGCCGGTGACGAAGATCATCTGCTCGATCCCCGCTTCCATCGCCTCCTCGACAGCGTACTGGATCAGCGGCCGGTCCACGACGGGCAGCATCTCCTTGGGCATCGCCTTGGTCGCAGGAAGGAACCGGGTGCCGAGTCCGCCGACGGGGAAGACTGCCTTGCGTAGCGGCTTGATCATGCAACTCTCCTGAGCGCGGTCGGGCAACCGCGGAGTACCGCAATGCCCGTTGCGCAGCGGGCGATCAAGCGGCCAGCAGGATGCCTGCTGGCGCAAGGGAGCAAAGCCGCAGACGGATCGTTGGGCGGGCATCGCAACATAGAAGAAGGGACGCGAGGATGAGCCTGATCGAGCCCAATCGCATTCTCGTGACCGGCGGCGCCGGGTTCATCGGGTCCCATCTCTGCAGCCGGCTGCTGATGCGCGGGTGCGAAGTCCTTTGCGTCGACAATTTCTACACTGGCCGACGACAGAACATCGAGCATCTGCTCGGCAGCCCCAAGTTCGAGCTGTTGCGTCATGACGTCAACTTCCCGCTCTATGTGGAAGTCGACAAGATCTTCAATCTCGCCTGCCCCGCCTCCCCGATCCACTATCAGGCCGATCCGGTCCAGACGACCAAGACCAGCGTGATGGGCGCCATCAACATGCTCGGGCTCGCGAAGCGCACCAAGGCGGCGATCCTCCAGGCGTCGACCAGCGAAGTCTATGGCGATCCCTCGGTCCACCCTCAGCCTGAAAGCTATTGGGGCAATGTGAATCCGGTGGGCACGCGCTCCTGCTACGACGAAGGCAAGCGCTGCGCCGAGACGCTCTTCTTCGACTACAACCGCCAGCACGGCCTGCGCACCAAGGTAGTGCGCATCTTCAACACCTATGGCCCGCGGATGCACCCGGGCG
>DATLJJ010000465.1:0-1679 GCA_035538975.1 Sphingomonas sp.
GCTCTCCGACCGCTACGGCAGGTTCACCGCGCGCGTGGTGCGGATGGGGCTGATCATGATGATCATCTACGCCGGTCTGCTCGCGCTCACCGGCTGGCGGCTCACCGCGACGCCCACCGGCTTCATCCCCGAGCAGGATCAGGGCTTCCTGATCGGCGTGGTCCAGTTGCCGCCCGGCGCCTCGCTCGACCGCACGAGCGCGGTTCTGAGCAAGGCCTATGACATCGCCAGCAAGACCGAAGGCGTGATCGACGGCGCGGCCTTCGCAGGCCTCGACGGCGCGAGCTTCAGCCAGGCGTCGAATTCGGGCGTGATGTTCCTCAAGCTGGCCGACTGGTCCGAGCGCGGCTCCGACAAGTCCGCTGCGGCGCTGGCGGGCCAGCTCACCGGCGCGCTCGCAGGGCAGATCGAAGGCGCGAATATCTTCATGATCGCCCCGCCCGCGGTCCAGGGTCTGGGCAACGGCAGCGGCTTCGTGATGATGATCCAGGACCGTTCGGCCAACGCAGGCTGGCGCGGGCTGGAAGGTGCGGCCGGCGCGATGATGGGCGCTGCGATGCAGGAGCCCAAGGTCACGCAGGTCTTCTCGCTCTTCAATACTGCCAACCCGCGCATCCGCGCCGACGTCGACCGCGACAAGGCGCAGCTGCTCGGCGTCGAGCCAAGCGATGTCTATGCCGCGATCGGCACCTACATCGGCTCGACCTACGTCAACGACTTCAACCTGCTCGGCCGCACCTTCCGCGTGACCGCGCAGGCGGAGCCGAGCGCGCGCGACGATCTGAGCGATGTCGGCCGGCTGCAGGTCCGCTCGCGCAGCGGCGAGATGGTGCCGCTCTCGGCGGTCGCCACCTTCCATCGCGACTCGGGTGCCTCGCGCGTGGTGCGCTACAACCTGCTGCCCGCGGTCGAGCTTCAGGGCGCGGCAGCGCCGGGCGTCTCCTCGGGTGACGCGCTGGCAGCGATGGAGCGGCTCGCGGCGAACACGCTGCCGCAGGGCTACACCTTCGAATGGACCGGCCTCGCCTTCCAGCAGAAGGCAGCCGGCAGCAGCTCGGCGCTGATCTTCGTGCTGGCGGTGGTGTTCGTCTTCCTGGTGCTCGCGGCACAATATGAATCGATCACGCTGCCGCTGGCGGTGATCCTGATCGTGCCGATGTGCATCCTGGCGGCGCTGCTGGGCGTGACGTTGCGCGGCATGGACAACAACATCCTGACCCAGGTGGGTCTGGTGGTGTTGATCGCGCTGGCGGCCAAGAACGCGATCCTGATCGTCGAGTTCGCCAAACAGGGCGAGGAAGAGGGCATGAACCGGTTCGAGGCGGCGATCCACGCCGCTCGCTCGCGGCTTCGCCCGATCCTGATGACCAGCTTCGCCTTCATCTTCGGCGTGATCCCGCTCGCTATCGCCAGCGGCCCCGGTCAGGAGATGCGCCAGTCGCTGGGCACCGCCGTGTCGTTCGGCATGGTCGGCGTCACCTTCTTCGGCCTGATCTTCACGCCGGTTTTCTATGTCCTGATGCGCGGTCTCGCCGAGCGGACCAGTCGCAAGCGCGCGGAGCCGGAGGCGCCCGCAGCGGCGACCCCGGCGGGCGCGGGAGAAGCATGATGAAACGCAGCCTCGTCGCCCTCGCCGGGCTCGCCCTTTCGGGCTGCATGGTGGGGCCGAACTATGTCTC
>DATLJJ010000466.1:0-4203 GCA_035538975.1 Sphingomonas sp.
TTCGAAATGACGTCGACGTTGGTCTGCTGCGCGAGCATGCCGGTCGAGGCGATGGAAAGCGAACGCATTGGGTAATCCCTTTCTGAAAAATCAGCCGACGCGGCCGAGCCGGTCGATCGCGCGCTTGCGCAGGTCGGCGAGGCCGTCGGAGAGATGCTGGCTGGTCTGATAGGCGCGCAGGATCTCGACCATGTCGGTGGTCTCGACGATCGCGTTGACGTTCGATCCCTCGACGCCGCCGGTGCGCAATTTGGTTTCGGCCGCAGTGAGCTCGCGGCCGTTCGAGGCGTTCATCAGCCCGTCGCCGCGCGGATCGACATTGGCTTCGTCGAACACGGTGACGGTCAGGCGACCGAGCGGCCCGTCCGGGCCCATCACGGTGCCGTCGCCGGTGATGCTGACGCGGCCCGCGCTCTCGGGCGGGACCGAGATCGGCCGGCCGCCCTCGCCCAGCAGGCGCTGGCCGCCGGCAGTGGCGAGCTCACCGCTCTCGAGCACCTTGATATAGCCCGCGCGCGTATAGGCAGTGCCGCCGCCCGGCGCCTCGACGCTCAGATAACCCTGCCCCTCGATCATCACGTCGAGCGGGTTCTCGGTCGGCTGGAACGCGCCCATCGAGGCGTCGTGCACCGCGCCGTAATCGAGCACGTACGACGTCTTCTTCGCGGGCTCGATCGCAGTCTCGCCCTGCTCGACATATTCGCGGAACACCGGCTTCTCGCGCTTGAACCCCACCGTGTTCATGTTGGCGAGATTGTTCGCGGCGACGTCGAGCCGGCGCCGCAGCGCCTGTTCCTGGCTCAGCAATACATAAGACGAGATGTCCACCGGACGGTCCCTTCAGAAATTTGTCGCTAGGCAGAAATTGCCGGGTGACCCCTCTATAATAGGATGAAATCAGCCGGCGGGGTGCCGGACGCGATGAATTCGAAAGGTGCCAGGGGAATGTCGGCCGAGATCGTCGAAGTAGGGCCGGACGCCGCAGCGTCCGACGCCAAGCCGAAGTCGAAGAAGAAGCTGATCGTCGCAGGCGCGGCCGCGGCCGTGCTGCTGCTCGGTGGCAGCGGCGGGGCCTTCTTCTTCCTCTCGGGCGGCAGCGAGGCGCACGCCGAGGCAGCCGAGGGCGAAGTCGCGGCCGAAGGCGGTCATGGCGGCGAGGCCGAGGCGGACTCCTATTATGACGTGCCGCCGCTGGTGGTGAACCTGCGCTCGCCCGACGGCCAGGCCCGCTTCCTCAAGGTGCACCTGATGCTCGTGCGGGGCCCGAACACCACCAACGAGGCGATCAAGGCCAAGCTGCCCGCCATCCTCGACAGCTACCAGCCCTTCCTGCGCGAGCTGCGCCCGGAGGATCTGGCGGGGTCGGCCGCGGTGTTCCGCATCAAGGAAGAGCTGCTGGTCCGCGCGACGCAGGTCGCCGGCAGCGGCGCGGTCAAGGAAGTGCTCATCCAGGATCTGGTCCAGCAATGATCGACTTCGAGGAATTCGAGCTCCCCGAACCCCCGGTCGCGCCGATCGGTGGCGGTGGCGGCGACGTGAAGTTCGACCAGGCCGACATCGACGCGCTGTTCGGCGATCTCGGCGGCCCGGTCGAGAAGAAGAAGGGCCTGCGCGCGGTCCTCGAATCCAAGGTCATCAGCCACGAGCGTCTGCCGATGCTCGAAGTGGTCTGCGACCGCGTGGTGCGCGCCTTCGCCAGCTCGATGCGCAACCTCACTTCGGACGCGATCGACGTGAGCCTGGAGGAAGTCACCTCCACGCGCTTCGGCGAATTCATGAGCCGCGTCGCGCTCCCCGCGATGGTGGGCGTGTTCAAGGTGCAGGAGTGGGAGAGCTACGGGCTCGTCACGGTCGAATCCGGGCTGATCTATGCCGTGGTCGACGCGCTGCTCGGCGGTCGCGGCGGCGGCTCGCCGGTGCTGATCGACGGGCGCGCCTTCACCACGATCGAGACGGGCCTGATCTCGCGCATGCTGACGCTGGCGCTCGACGATTTCGCCGCGGCATTCGAGCCGATCGAGCCGATCAACATCGACCTCGAGCGTATCGAGAGCAACCCGCGCTTCGCCGCGATCGCCGGCACGTCGAACATCTGCGCCATCGCCACCTTCCGCGTCGACATGGACGGCCGCGGCGGCCAGTTCACCATGGTCTTCCCCTATGCGACGCTCGAGCCCGTGCGCGACAAGCTGCTCCAGCGCTTCATGGGCGAGAAGAGCGGCCGCGACAGCATCTGGGAGGCGCACATGGCCTCCGAGATCCGCAAGACCAACGTGATGGTCGACGTGCTGCTGGGCGAGAAGCCGATGGCGCTCGCCACGCTCCAGTCGCTCGAAGTCGGCCAGACCATTCCGCTCCACAAGGGGCCCGACGATCCGCTCGACATCGCCTGCGGCGGCGTGACGCTCGCCCAGGGCCAGATCGGCCAGCGCCGCGGCAAGATCGCCGTGCGTCTCCTCACCGACGTTTCCAGGGGAAAGAAGAAATGAGCCTCGCGATTGCCGCCAATGCGCTGACCATGATCTTCTGCATGGCCGTCCTCGTACAGAGCGTGCGGATGATGCGGAGCCTCAGGACCGTCAAGGACGGCGCGCTCACCGAAGTGGTGACCTCGCTCGAAAAGGCGACCGCCGGCGCGCGGTCGGTCCTCTCCGAGATGAAGGCCACGCTCGGCACCGATTGCGCGCAGCACGCCCGCCTCGTCGAACAGGCCCGCGCGCTTCGCGACGAGCTGGAAGTGATGACCGGCATCGCCGACGCGGCGTGCGAGCGCATCGTGGGTGCCGTGAGCATCGCCAACGCGATCCGCACCGCGGAAGCCGAAAGCGCCGATGATGCCGAAGCCGACCTCGAAGAGGTTCACGCCCGGGCCGAGGCCGCGTGACGATGAAGCGTCCCTCGCTCCTGCTGATGACCGCCGCGGCCTCGGCGCTCGCGGTCGTCGCCAACGCCGCCAGCATCGCCGCGCCCGGCGGGCAGGCCCAGGCGCCCAGGACCCGGCTCGGCAATTCGATCGAGCAGGACCTCAACGCCCGCGACGCCGCCGCGGCGCGCCGCCAGCGCGCGCTCGACCTGCGCGAGCAGGCCGCCAAGGCAGCCGAGGCGCGGCTCCAGGCCGACATGCAGGCGCGCCAGCAGCAGGCCGCCGCGCCTACGCCCGCGCCCGGCGCGGGTCCTGCCGAGCCGCCCGAGGCGCAGTTCGATGAGCTCGCGCGCATCTATCAGGCGATGAAGCCCAAGGCTGCTGCGGTGGTC
Source organism: Sphingomonas sp. (assembly GCA_035538975.1). Taxonomy (GTDB): domain Bacteria; phylum Pseudomonadota; class Alphaproteobacteria; order Sphingomonadales; family Sphingomonadaceae; genus Sphingomonas. Next base: position 3,256 of record DATLJJ010000466.1, read on the forward strand.
TTCGAGCAGCTCGACATGGAAGTGCAGATGAAGGTCGCGCAGCGGATGCGCGAGCGCTCGACCGCGATGATCCTCGCCGCCATGACGCCAAAGGGTGCGGCGGCACTCAGCATGGCGCTCGCCCGCAAGAGCGCGCGGGGTCCGGCGCCGGTGGTTGCGGCGGCGGCCCCTGCCCCCGCTCCGGGCGCGGGAGCGCGCGCCAGGCGCTGAGCCAGGCCACGCGCGGAGCGGCTTGTCGGGAGGCGGGCGCGGCCATAAGCTGACCGCGTGGATCTGAACCTTCGGATATCCGGCGGCTACAAGGCCGTGGCCACATGGATCGAGCGGCTGCTCGCGCTCGCGATCCTCGGCGGCGTCGTCGCCTTTGCCTTTGCGAGTGTCCAAACTCTCGCGGGCATGGACTGGAGCGTCGCGGAGACCTTCTACGAACTCATCTATCGCGTGCTGCTGCTGGTGATCGCGATCGAGCTCGTCCGCACGCTCGTCACGCACGATTTGAGGGCGATACTGGAGCTGCTTGCATTCGTGGTCGCGCGCAAGATGCTCAAGCCCGACCTGAACGTCATCGACATCGTGCTGTGCGTGCTGGCCTTCGTGCTGCTGCTCGCGGCCAATTACTGGTGGCTGGCCCCCAGCTCTCCCGATCCGGAAGACGCCGCCTGACGCGGAATCGCTAGCTCCGGCTCGCGGCGACCTCGACGATCAGCACGCGGGAGAGCCCGGGTTCGCCGGTCTGGAGCGCGGCAGTCAGGTCGTGGTCGAGCTGCTGGGCATCGACGGCCCGCAGGCCCGAAGCGTTGAGCCGGGCGAATTCGAGCGCGGCGGCAACGGTGGTGGCGCGCAGCGCCGGCAGTTGCGCGGTCATGCGCGCGGCCGCCGCCTCGTCCTTCGCGTCGAGCACCAGCGTGAAGCGCAGCGCGCCCGCGACGCGATCGGCTTCGACGATCG
>DATLJJ010000467.1:0-35493 GCA_035538975.1 Sphingomonas sp.
CCGTCGTCTCCGGCTGGCTGAACGCCTGCGTCACGAAGATGCCGAAGATGTTCTCGGTTTCGAAATTGGTCGCATTGAGCGGATCGACGTCGGCGCGGACGTCGCCACCGAGCATCGCCGAGAGCGCCTTCTTGTCGGAAAGCCGCGCGATCGCGTCGAGGTCGCCGCTCAACGGTGCCAGCCCGCGCGCCTCGATCCCCGCAGTGTCGGTGAAGGCGCGGTACCAGTCGGCGATGCGGCGCTGGTCGGTCCCTGCCGCGGCATTGGCCTCGAGCGCCACTTTCACGATCGCGGCGTTGTTCGCCTCCGCCTTGTTGAACACCTCGAGGAACACGCCGGTGCTCGACCGGTCCGCCGGAATCTCGGTGCGCGCGCGCCAGCCGCCGTTCGCATATTCGTCGAAATCGTCGCCCGGGCGGACCTGCTTGTTCAGGCCGGCGAGGTCGATGCCGATGGTGGGCGCCTCGACCTGTGCGGCCTGGTTGTTGGCGTCGCCCCCCGCAGTGCATGCGGTGGTGGCGAGGAGTGCGGCCAGCAGGATTGCACGACTGTTCACGTAGCTACTCTCCGAAATCCTTCTGGCACCGCTGCTACTCCGCCGCGCCGCGCCGCGCCAGTGCCTTCCCAAGCGATCCGTCCCGGTGTAAGCACGGCCAAAATAGGTCAGGAAGGATGCCCTAATGAGCGCTCCCGTGCTCGACACCAGGGTGATGCGCGAGAGCGAGGCGTTCCGCGCCAACGACGCGCACAATCGTGCGCTGGTCGAGCGGCTGCGCGCCGACGTCGCCCGCGCCGCACTCGGCGGCAGCGCGGCGGCGCGCGAGCGCCACACCAGCCGCGGCAAGCTGCTGCCGCGCGACCGGGTCGAGCGGCTGCTCGATCCGGGCTCACCCTTCCTCGAGATCGGCCAGCTCGCCGCCTGCGACATGTACGAAGGCGAGGTTCCCGGCGCGGGCATGATCGCGGGCGTCGGTCGCGTCTCGGGCCGCACCGTCATGATCGTGTGCAACGACGCCACGGTGAAGGGCGGCACCTATTATCCGATGACGGTGAAGAAGCATCTCCGCGCACAGGAGATCGCCGAGCAGAACCGCCTGCCCTGCATCTATCTTGTCGATTCGGGCGGCGCCAACCTGCCCCACCAGGCCGAGGTCTTTCCCGACCGCGACCATTTCGGCCGCATCTTCTTCAATCAGGCGAACATGTCCGCGCTCGGCATCCCGCAGATCGCCTGCGTGATGGGAAGCTGCACTGCAGGCGGCGCCTATGTGCCCGCGATGAGCGACGAGAGCGTGATCGTTCGCAACCAGGGCACGATCTTCCTCGCCGGTCCGCCGCTGGTGAAGGCCGCGACGGGCGAAGTCATCTCGGCCGAGGATCTGGGCGGCGGCGATCTCCACGGCCGCAAGTCCGGCGTGGTCGATCACGTCGCGGAGAATGACGAGCATGCGCTGACGATCGTGCGCGACATCGTCAGCCATCTCCCCGCCGACCGCACGCCCGACGTGGCGCTGCTCACGCCCCGTCCGCCGCGCCACGCCACCGAGGAGCTCTACGGCATCATCCCGCAGGACGTGCGCGCGCCCTATGACGTACACGAAGTGATCGCGCGGATCGTCGACGGCAGCGAGTTTCACGAATTCAAGGCGCTCTACGGCAGCTCGCTGGTCTGCGGCTTCGCGCATATCTGGGGCATGCCGGTGGGCATCATCGCCAACAACGGCGTGCTGTTCAGCGAGAGCGCCGTGAAAGGCGCGCATTTCATCGAGCTCGCCTGCCAGCGGCGCATTCCCCTGCTCTTCCTCCAGAACATCTCCGGCTTCATGGTCGGTGGAAAGTATGAGGCGGAAGGCATTGCGAAACATGGCGCCAAGCTGGTGACCGCCGTCGCCACCGCCACCGTGCCCAAGATCACCATGCTGATCGGCGGCAGCTTCGGCGCGGGCAATTATGGCATGTGCGGCCGCGCCTATGGGCCGCGCTTCCTCTTCACCTGGCCCAATAGCCGGATCAGCGTGATGGGCGGCGAGCAGGCGGCATCGGTGCTCGCCACCGTCCATCGCGACGCTGACAAGTGGAGCGAGGCGGAGGCCGAAGCCTTCAAGGCACCGATCCGGCAACGCTATGAGGACGAGGGCAACCCGTGGCACGCCACTGCGCGGCTGTGGGACGACGGCATCGTCGATCCCGCGCAGACGCGCGACGTCCTCGGCCTCGCGCTCGCCGCCAGCCTCAACGCGCCGATCCCGGAGCGGCCCGCCTTCGGCGTCTTCAGGATGTGACGGCGGGGCACTGCCCGAAGCTATCGGTGGCCTCGAGCAGCATCGGCCGCACCTGATCGGGCGAAGCCGTGGCGCGTTGCCGGCATTGGTCGGTTCCCAACCGGAACGATCCGTCCCGATCCGGCTTTTGCATCGGCAAGGGAAGGAACTGGAGGGACCATGAGGCTTCGGAAAGCTTTTCTCCTATGCGCCGTGCCCGCCGCGTTGCTCTGCGGCGCGAGCAGCCCGCCGCAGAGCCGCGGTCAGGTCGCGCCGATATCGGCCACCGAGCGGAGCCAGGGGCAGCAGGCCAGCGCTTCGCTGATCGCCGAGTTCGGCGGCCCCTATGCGGGACGGCAGGCAGGCTATGTCGCCAATGTCGCGCGCCGCGTGGCGGTCCAGTCGGGGCTTTCGTCCAATCCTTCGGACTTCACCGTGACGCTGCTCGACAGCCCGGTCGACAATGCCTTCGCGACGCCCGGCGGCTATGTCTATGTCACGCGCGGCCTGCTCGCGCTGATGAACGACGAATCGGAGCTCGCGGCGGTGCTCGGGCACGAAGTCGCGCACGTTGCCGCGCGCCACAGCCAGAGCCGGCAGAAGGCGGCGCAGCGCAATTCGATCCTGAGCGTGCTGGGCCAGGTGCTGGTGGGCGCGGTCGCCGGCGATTCGGGGTTCGGCCAGCTACTCGGCCAGGGCATCAACACCGGCGCGCAGCTCGCGACGCTCGGCTATTCGCGCGGGCAGGAGACCCAGTCGGACGACCTCGCCGTCACGTATCTGCGCGGCGCGGGCTATGACACCGACGGGCTCGCGACGATGCTCGGCAGCCTCGCGGCCCAGAACCGGCTCGACCAGCAGATCGCCGGCGACGCGCGTTCGGTCCCCGAATGGGCGAGCACGCACCCCGATCCCGCATCGCGCGTCCGCCGCGCGACGCAGCGGGCCCAGTCGGCTGGTGGCACCACCCTGCCGCGCAACCGCGACGCGTTCCTCACAGCAATCGACGGCATGCTCTACGGCGACAACCCGCGGCAGGGCATGATCGTGGGGCGCGACTTCCTGCATCCCGAGCTCAAGCTCGCCTTCACGATTCCGCAGGGCTTCAAGATGACCAACGGCACCCGCGCCGTGACCATCACAGGGCCCAACACCCAGGCGCAATTCTCGAGCGCGACCTATGCGGGCAATCTCAGGAGCCATGTCGACGGCATCTTCCGGGCGCTCGTCGGCCAAGGCGTGGGCGACGTGCGCACCACGACCATCAATGGTGTGCCCACCGGCTATGCCCAGGCCCGCGCCAATAGCGGCAATTCGCAGGTGGACGTGACCGTCTTCGCCTATGCGATGGGCGGCAACGCCTATCACTTCATCGTTCTGACGCCCGCCGGACGCGGGCTCGGCGCGGCGACGTCGCTCGTCGAATCCTTCCGCCCGCTGAGCAACGCCGAGGCAGCGCGTGCGCGCCCGCGCTATCTGCGCGTGGTCACGGTGAAGGCCGGAGATACCGTCGCCTCGCTCGCACGCCGCATGGCGGTGGAGCAAGCGCAGGTCGAGCGCTTTCGTGTGCTCAACAACCTGACCGCCAACGCAGTGCTGCGGCCGGGGGACAAGGTGAAGATCGTGACCTATTGAGCCGTCGGCCAGGGCACCGGCGGAGCAAAGGCCTTGCGCTGGGTCACGACGGGCACGCCGCGCGCGTCGGTCTCGTGCCCCGTGATGTGGAAGCCGTGGCGAAGGTTCAGCACGATCATCGCGTTGTTCGTCGCCCGCGTACGGGTCTCGACGAAACGATAGCCGTCCGCCGCCGCCTGCGCATGCTGGAGGCGCATCAGCTCCGACGCGACGCCACGGCCGCGCATCTCCGGCGCCACGCCGCCGAGCCAGCTGTAGAAGATGTCGGCGCCGCGGCGATAGCCGAGCTTGAAGCCCTTCCACGCGTCCTGATCGTCGATCGCGAGCCACAAGGCCGGATCGGCGAGGTGCGGCAGGCGACCGAGCAGATAGTCGTCGGAGAACTCCCCGAAGATCGACCGGCAGAGCGCCAGCAGCGGTTCGGCGGCCTCGGCCATCGAACCCTGCCAGCGCTCGTACGCGATCGTCATCGTCGCGCCCGGTGCCTCAGCGCGTCAGCTTCTTGTACGCCAGCGCGGTCGGGCGATCCGCAGCGTCGCCCAGGCGGCGGCGCTTGTCTTCCTCATAGGCTTCGAAGTTGCCTTCGAACCATTCGACGTGGCTGTTGCCCTCGAAGGCGAGGATGTGCGTGGCGAGACGATCGAGGAAGAAGCGGTCGTGGCTGATCACCACGGCGCAGCCCGCGAAATTCTCGATCGCCTCTTCCAGCGCGCCGAGCGTCTCGACGTCGAGGTCGTTGGTCGGCTCGTCGAGCAGCAGCACGTTGCCGCCGCGCTTGAGCATCTTGGCGATGTGGACGCGGTTGCGTTCACCGCCCGACAGCTTGCCGACGTTCTTCTGCTGGTCCTGGCCCTTGAAGTTGAACGCGCCGACATAGGCACGCGTGCTCATGTCGTGGCCGTTGACCTTCACATAATCGAGCCCGTCCGAGATCTCCTCCCAGACGTTCTTCTTGGGATCGAGGTTGTCGCGGCTCTGGTCGACATAGCCGAGGCGCACCGTGGTGCCGATGTCGAGCGAGCCCGTATCGGGCTGTTCCTGGCCGGTGATGATCTTGAACAGCGTCGACTTGCCGGCGCCGTTCGGGCCGATCACGCCGACGATGCCGCCGGCCGGGAGCGTGAAGCTGAGGTTCTCGAACAGCAGCTTGTCGCCATAGGCCTTCGAGATGTCCTTCACCTCGATCACCTTGCCGCCCAGGCGCTCGGGCACCTGGATGACGATCTGCGCCTTGCCGGGCGTGCGGTTCTGCTGCGCCTCGACGAGCTGGTCGAACTTGGCGATACGCGCCTTGGACTTGGTCTGGCGCCCCTTGGGCCCCTGCCGGATCCATTCGAGCTCGTCGCGGATCGCCTTCTGGCGACCTGACTCCTCGCGCGCTTCCTGCTCGAGGCGCTTGGCCTTCTTCTCGAGGTAGGTCGAGTAGTTGCCTTCGTAGGGGAAGTACTTGCCGCGATCGAGCTCGAGGATCCAGTCGACCACATTGTCGAGGAAATAGCGGTCGTGGGTGATCATCAGCACCGCACCCGGATATTCCTTCAGGTGGTTTTCCAGCCACTGGACGCTCTCGGCGTCGAGGTGGTTGGTCGGCTCGTCGAGCAGCAGGATCGAAGGCTTCTGAATGAGCAGGCGGGTCAGCGCGATGCGGCGCTTCTCGCCGCCCGAGAGATTCTCGACCGACCAGTCGCTGGGCGGGCAGCGCAGCGCTTCCATCGCGATCTCGAGCTGGTTGTCGAGCGTCCAGCCGTCGACAGCGTCGATCTTCTCCTGGAGCACGCCCATCTCTTCCATGAGCGCGTCGAAATCGGTGTCGTCCTTGGGGTCGCCCATCTCGGCCGAGATCGCGTTGAAGCGATCGACCATGTCGGCGACTGCGCGGGCGCCGTCCTTGACGTTCTCGAGCACGTTCTTGCTCGGATCGAGCTGCGGCTCCTGCGCCAGATAGCCGACGGTGATGTTCTCGCCGGGCCACGCCTCGCCCGCGAAATCTGTGTCGATGCCCGCCATGATCTTCATCAGCGTCGACTTGCCGGCGCCGTTGGGACCGACGATGCCGATCTTGGCGCCCTGGTAGAACTGCAGGTTGATGTTCGACAGCACCGGCTTCTGCGCGCCGGGGAAGGTCTTGGTCATGTCCTTCATCACGAAGGCGTATTGGGCGGCCACTTAGCGGTCTCCATTTTCGGAATTCTGGATGCAGGAAGTTGGCCGCGCATGTAGCGATGGCCATGCCGATTGGCAACGCGGGCCGCTGAAACGAAATGGAAACGCGACCGACGATTGGCAAATGTTTCGGGGCTGGCTAGCAATCCGCGCCATGACCAAGCGCATCCTGCTCGCGGCCGCCGCCGCGCTCACCCTTCCCCTCCCCGCCCTTGCCCAGCATGACGTTGCCGCGCTGCGCGATGCGGCGCTCAAGGACGATCTCGCCTGGGAGATCACCGAAGGGCTGACCACCGAGATCGGCCAGCGCCTCGCCGCGACCGAGGCCGAGGCGCGGGCGCGCGACTGGGCGGTGAAGAAGCTGACCGCGCTCGGCTTCCAGAACGTCCACGTCGAAACCTACAAGATGCCGGTCTGGGTGCGCGGCGAGGAGAAGGCCGAAGTCCTCGGCGCCTCGGCGCAGAAGCTGGCGATCGCCGCGCTCGGCAACTCGGGCTCGACCGGCGCGAAGGGCGTCGAGGCCGAAGTGGTCTATTTCCCCACGCTCGCCGATCTCCAGGCTGCGCCTGCGGGTAGCCTTGCCGGCAAGATCGCCTTCATCAGCCATGCGATGACGCCGACGCAGGACGGGTCGCAATACGGCTATTACGGCGGCGTGCGGCGCATGGGCCCGGCGCTGGCTGCGAGCAAGGGCGCGGCCGCGGTGCTGATCCGTTCGATCGGCACCGATCATCACCGCAACCCGCACACCGGTGTCACCAGCTGGCCTGAGGGCACCAAACCGATCGCCGCTGCAGCACTCTCGGTTCCCGACGCAGAGCAGCTCGAGCGGCTGCTCAAGCGCGGGCCGGTGCGGCTCAAGCTGCTGGTCACGCCGCAGTTCAAGGGTGAGGCGGAATCGGGCAACGTCATCGCCGACGTGCCGGGCACCGATCCCGATGCCGGCATCATCGTGATCGGCGGCCACCTCGACAGCTGGGATCTGGGCACCGGCGCGATCGACGACGCCTCCGGCCTCGGCATCACCACTGCCGCCGCGAAGCGGATCATGGATGCGGGCCGTCCGCGCCGCACCATCCGCGTGGTCTGGTTCGGTGCCGAGGAAGTCGGCGGATTCGGTGGCGAGGCCTATGCCAGGGCGCACGCCGGCGAACGGCACGTGCTGGCGATGGAGTCGGATTTCGGCGCCGATCGCGTGTGGAAGTTCGAGACAAACCTGCCCGACAGCGCCAGGCCGATCGCGGATCGCGTCGCGACCGCGCTCGCTCCGCTCGGCATCTCGCGCGGCCGTGGCGTCGCCGGCGGCGGCACCGACATTGCCCCCGTGCTGCGCACCGGCGTGGGCGGGATCGACCTCGACCAGTCGGGCCTGCGCTATTTCGACTATCACCACACCCCCGACGACACGCTCGACAAGGTCGACCCGGAGCAATTGCGGCAGAATGTGGCAGCGTGGACCGCGATGCTGGCCGTCGCCGCTAACGCGCCCGAGGATATCGGTCCGGTACCGGCCCCCGCAGGGCACTGACGCTACGGGAACGTAGCGTAAACCGGCCCCGAGGGGGCGCAATTGTGGCAGAAAAGCGGCGGAATTTTTGCATCTCGTCGCATTTTGGATTGACGCAGGCGCAACGACCGTTATGTCAGCGACTTCGCGTCGGCTCGGTCCGGGTGCGAAACGTGTTTAATGTTCCAATGGGAGCAAACCGAATGAAGAAGATCCTCATTGTTGCGGCGACCGCCGGCCTGATGTCGCTCGCGGCTTGCGGTGGCGAGACCACCAACACCGTCGCCGAGAACGTGGCCGAGTCGCACGAAGCGAACGCCGCGATCTACGAAGAGGCCGCTGACAACGCGACCAACGCGGTTGCCGAGAACGTCCTCGAGAACGCTGCGGACGTCGAAGAGAACGCCGCTGACGCCGCCGAGGCGAACGCGAACTGATCCTTTTTCCGGCTTCGCGGCCGGAACCGAGAGATCGGAAAGGGCGCTCCGCAAGGGGCGCCCTTTTTCATTGGGCTTTGCCGCGCGTCTCTCCCGCTCCTATGACCGCTGACAAAGGGAGAACGAATGGCGACGGGCACGACGATAGCTGAACCGCGGCCGACGCCCCGCCGCCCGGCGCTGCCGCGGATGCTGGCGAGCCTCTACGTGCAGGTGCTGATCGCGATCGCGGCGGGCGTCGCAGTGGGCGCCTTCTGGCCCGCGACCGGCGCCGCGCTCCAGCCGCTCGGCGACGCCTTTATCGCGCTGGTGAAGATGGTGATCGCCCCGGTGATCTTCCTCACCGTCGTTACGGGCATCGCCGGCGGACACGGGCTCGGCTCGGTCGGTCGGGTAGCGGTCAAGGCGCTCGCCTATTTCCTCTTCTTCTCGACTCTCGCGCTCATCGTCGGGCTCCTCGTCGCCCACCTCGTCCAGCCCGGCGCCGGAATGAACGTCGATCCGGCCACGCTCGATGCCTCGAGGGTACGCAGCTATGGCGAAAAGGCGCACGAGACGAGCGTGACGGGCTTCCTGATCGCGATCATCCCGACCACGCTGCTCTCCGCCTTCACCAGCGGATCGATCCTGCAGGTGCTGTTCGTCGCGGTGCTCTTCGGCGTCGGCCTGGTTCTGGTCGGCGAGCCCGCACGGCCCGTGACCGACATGCTCGAGCGGATCGCGCTGGTCGTGTTCCGCATCGTCGCGATCGTGATGCGCGCCGCACCGATCGGGGCGTTCGGGGCGATGGCGTTCACGATCGGCAAATATGGCCTCGGCACGCTGCTCAACCTCGGCGCGCTGGTCGCGACCTTCTACCTGACCTCGCTCCTCTTCGTGCTCGTCGTGCTCGGCGCGGTCGCCGCGCTTAATGGCTTCTCGATCCTCAGGCTCATCCGCTACCTCAAGGCCGAGCTGCTGCTGGTGCTCGGCACCTCCTCGTCGGAAGCCGCGCTGCCCGCGCTGATCGAGAAGATGGAGCGCGCCGGCTGCCGCAAGGAAGTGGTCGGGCTGGTGGTGCCCACCGGCTATTCGTTCAATCTCGACGGCACCAACATCTACATGACGCTCGCGGCGCTGTTCATCGCCCAGGCGACCGGGGTGGAGCTGACGCTCGGCGAGCAGCTCGGGCTACTTGCGGTAGCGATGGTGAGCTCCAAGGGCGCGGCAGGCGTGACGGGCGCCGGCTTCATCACGCTGGCCGCGACGCTGGCGATCGTCCCCAAGGTGCCGCTCGCCGGCATGGCGCTGATCCTCGGCATCGACCGCTTCATGAGCGAGTGCCGCAGCCTCACCAACTTCGTGGGCAACGCCGTGGCGACGGTGGTGGTGGCACGCTGGGAAGGCGCGCTGGACCGGGAGGCGCTGGAACGCGCACTCGCGGGCACCCCGGACGAAGCGCCGGCGCGACCGCCGGTCGAGATGGATCCCGATTGAAGATGGTCGGGGAGACAGGATTCGAACCTGCGACATCCTGCTTCATCCGCAAAGGCGCAGAAACCGGGTATTTCTCGGTTTTCCTAGCATTTCCTCTCGTTCTGTGTCAGGGAAAGTGTCACGGTAAGTGTCACAGTAGAGGGATTGCATGGCGCGAGGCGACGGGTTCTCGATCATCAAGCGGAAGCGCGGCGGGCGCGAGTTAGGGCATTGGCAGGTGCGGGTGCAGGTTCCCGCCGAATGGCAGCAAGCGGTTGGCAAGCCGGAGGTGTTGCGCTCGACCGGCACCGGCGATCGTCGCACCGCCGTCCAGCTCGCGCCGCAGATCGTGACGGCCCTCTACGCCGAATGGCAGAGCAAGGCGGGCACGGCCCCCTCCCCGGCGCTCACCGATCCCAAGGCGGTCGCGGTGCGCATCGGCTTCGACTCGACGTTCGCCGCGATGGAGGAACGTCGGAAGGCTTGGCCGGCGAACGATGCTGACTATGCGGCGAAGCTCGCAGAACGCGAGGCCGATCTCAGGCGCATGATGCGGTGGCTACAGGATGGCGACCTATCGCAATGGGAAGGCGTTGCCGATCGCGCCATAGCGAAGCGGGACCTTCCGATCGTCAAGGGCAGCGCGGAATATGAGGCGTTCGTTCAGGCTCTTGCGGAGGCGAGCATTGACGCCGTGGGCACCTTCAACCGCAAGCACGCCGGCGAGCTGGAGGCCGCGCCGCGCTCGGCGATCGTGCAGGAAGCCAAGGCGAAGGAAGCCACGAAGGCGAAGGCCGGCGAGACGCTGATTGAACTATTCGAGGCATGGGGTGCCGAAATGCTCGCCAAGGGCGAGAAGGACGGCAAGCGCGGCAAGCGCCCCGATACGGTCAATCAGGATCGCAAGGTAATCCAGCAATTTGCCGCGTTCGTCGGCCGCGATCGCGCCGTTGACTCGATCACGCCCCTTGAGGTTGCCGAGTATCGCGATACGCTCCGTAAGCTCCCACCGAAATGGATGAGCAAGCGCGAGCTGCGCGATCTCGACATGCGCACGGCGGCTGCGAAGGCACGCGCGGAGGGTATGACGCACACCGCCTACACGACGATCAACAAGCACCTATCGACCATCTCGCCGCTATACACGTGGCTTCGCAAGCAGCCGCGTTGGGCGGGCCTCGGGAACCCCGTTGATGGCCTGTTCTATGATGACGTGAAAGGGACGAACCCGCGCCCGCCATTCACGACTGACGCGCTGAACAAAATACTCGGTTCCCCCTTGTTCACCGGGTTCAAGGCGGATGGAAGCGAGCATGTTCCCGGCGACGTGCAAGCCGATGATTGGCGCCGATGGGCACCTCTCGCAGCAATGTTTACCGGCGCGCGCATTGGTGAGATCGCGCAGCTTCGGCTTGGTGACGTGCGCAAGCATCGCGGGGTGTGGTTCGTTCAAATCCGCCACGAAGCGAAGGAAGGGCTTTCGACCAAAAGCGGCGAGAGCCGCTTTGCCGCGGTGCATCCCTCGCTTGAGCGCATCGGTTTCCTTGCCTTCCACCAGCGCCGCCTAGAAGCGGGCGGGGGCGATCTCAACGCGCCGCTGTTCCCGGAGCTTTCGCCAAATGCGCGCGGTCAAATCAGCGGCACGCCGTCGCGTTGGTGGCGCGATTATCTCGCCCGCATCGGCGTGAAAGACCCCGATGTCGAGGGCGGCGATGGCTTCGGAACGCACAGCTTTCGGCATACGCTCGCGGATAGGTTTCGCGACGAAGCCGAGTTGCTGGACAATCAGATTGCCGTGGTCTTGGGGCACAGCACCAAGACACAAACTGGCAAGTATGGCGAGCTGCCTCAAGGCACCGTCACCATGCACAAGGCATGGATGAATGCGGTGCGCTTCGATGGCGTGAAATTCGATCATCTGATCGCCGACGAGGAAGCGCGGAAGCTGGCGGCGTAGCTCGCCGCCTCGGTATGTGCTTCGGGCACCGGGAGCGCTTTTGCGCTCGCCGAACCGTCGCGTGAGGATGAAAAATCAGGCACTCCGGAGCGTGTGAACCCGCATGAAATCTGATCGCGAATGAGCCAACCGGCTAACCCTCCGTGCGGGTTCAGCGAAAACGTTATCCCCTAAAGGGGCGCGCGCGTGCGTGAATATAATATATATATAAATACCTAGATTCCTGAGATTCAGATTCAAAAATTTCCCTGACAAGTGTTCTTCTTCGAAGAACGGACTGCGTCTCGATTTTTGTCAAAAAATGGGTTGGAGGATGGATCAGCCCGGAGCGCTCCCCACACCCCATGCGGCGTGTGCGAAGGTTTCCGTTTTGCGTTTGTTCGGATTTGTGGTAGAATGCTCGGCATCGGACAGCTTCGGCCTTCGATCCTCCTCCTGAGGCTAACTGGGAAGGTCTGCGGCGATCACCTCAAGCGCGCGCTCCGGTAAATCGAAATTCCGTAGCCATCGGCATGATCGCCACCGGCAAGCTCCCACCTCCGACAGACATTGAGCCTCTAGGCGCGAAGCGCCGCTAGGCAACGACGATCCGCCCATTGAGGGCACGCCCGCAACATGGGCCGTCCCAGCCGGACGCTAACGGCGAACCGCTTTCCACCGTCACGGTGACGTAGCGCTTCCCCAACTCAGCTCCGGTGTGTCCTTGTCGGTTTCTCCTGCCACGTCCAAGTCAAGCCTAGCGCAGTCGATCGCCTCTTGGCGCGGCGGCAGCGCGGGGTTTTTCAGGTTTCTGGCAGACGTGCAGCCGCGCGTGCCGAGCGGCACCGGCGGGTTCGTTCCCTTCGATCCCGGTCCCCGCGAACGTGCGGAGATTGCGAAGGCGCTGGACGGCGACGGCGTTTCGGTCGCTGTGTTCTGCTGGCCGCGCCGTCACGGCAAGACGCTTACCAGCGCTATGGTGCTAGTGTGGCGCTTCCTGACCCGCGCCGGCGAGAACATCGCTGTTGTCGCCAACTCGGAAAAGCAGGTTGTTGATACGGCCTTCCGCACCATTCGGCAGGCATTCGAGCAAACGCCGCTGCTCAAACGCTTGGTCGCGGCGGGCACCGTCAAGGTGCTCGGCGATCGTATCGAGCTGCCGAGCACTGGCAGCCTCATTCAGGCGTTCAGCTCGAACCCCTCGGCGCTCTGGGGCAAGAAGCTCAGCGCCGCCCAAATCTCGGAAATTCACGCCGCCAAGAACGGCGGCGATGAAGTATTCGAAGCGCTCGCTGGCTCGCTGCTCGACACGGCCGGCTCGCTGCTGCTGATAGACTCCACCGTCGCATCGAAGTCTTCGAAGCTGTGGGAACTGTATCAGGCAGCGACCCATGCCGACGATCCCGACACTTCGATCGCGTTCAGCCATATCCAATACGCGGATTTGGACGAAGCCTGCGACAAGTCGCCGGCGTGGATCGCACCGGCGAAGCTGCGTTCGCTCGCCCGCCAGATGCTCCCGCACAAGTTCGCCCTACTGCACCTCAATCGCTGGGGTGACGCGGCGAACCTTCTGTTTCCCGCCGCCGTGCTCGATCCTTGCCTTGAGAGCTATCCGCTCGACCTCGATGCACTGGCGGCGGGTTCCGCATCGATCGTTGGCGGCGGTCTCGACCGAGCGTTCGGCGGCACGGTTCGCGGCGACAAGACCGCGACCGCATGCGTCGCCAAGATCGCGCTGGACGACGAAGAGCACATCTATGTGCTGGACGCAGACTCGGTCCCGTTCAGCCGCATGGCCGGCATCAAGACGCGCCTCGACGGCTACCACACGGGCTACGCCATGAAGCGTCTGGTGCTTGAGTCCTACGGCGCGCAGGACGTGGCCGATTGGGCTGGCACACGCCCCTACAGTGCCGGCACCGAAGTGGTTCACCCTTCGCGCCGCACGAAATATGTGGCCTTCCTCGCGTTGTATCAGGCGGCGGCCGAAGGCCGCTTGCACATCCACCCGCGCTTCAAGGAACTGATCGCGGAGCTTCGCGCATTCGAGGTCCACGAGGACGGCAAGGCCACGGATGGCGAAGCTGCCGTGCCGAAATTCAGCCACCCGCGCGGCGGGCACGACGACTTCGTGCATGCCTTGGCCTGGGCCGTCTATTCGCTGCGCACCGCCACCCTGAACCCCTACGAGATTGCCGGTATCAACTGCACCGGGATTGGCGCCAGCATCGTGCATTGCGCGCTCAACGGCGGCGATCATGTGCCGGCCTGCGCCGACGTTTGCCGCTCCATGTCGGAAGCTCGCGAGCTGTATCAAGCCTATTTGGCGCGCGGCCCCTTAGTCCCGCTGCAACTACCCGCATTCATCGCAAATAAATTGCAGAATATCGGCGCACACACGCTGCCAAGATAACGATTTATCTTTCCAAAATTCCAAATCTAGTTTATACTACTACCACGTTTTAATGCCTGAAGGACAAGCATTGTTTAACTTTGGATCATTGGGGAGTGATGTTGTCCGTATAACGGCATCTTCGCACGTTCGCAAGGACAGCTGCGCTCGCCGTCTCAATTATTATTGGGACCGCCAGCACGACGCCACTTACCGCTTGATCGCGCAGAGTTTCGCCAAGCCCGAGAAATTCCGCATTTTCTGCGTGAACCTTGTTCGCGCGATCGTTGATAAGCGCGCGAGCACCTATCGCCTTCCCCCGCGCCGCACTTTCACCGGCATCGATCAAGTCACCGGCGACGCGCTCTACAAGGCGATGAATGCCGACGCCGTTCTGAAAAAGGCGAGCCGCTATCTAGAGGTTTGCAAAACGGTCGCGCTGCAAGTGGGCTGGAACGAGGCGACCGGCACGCCGACGCTACACGTTCTCACGCCGAACGTGCTGGACGTGATCGGCTCCGATCCGCAGCACCCCGAGCGCATCATTGTCACCTATCCCGGCGAGCGTGCGGAGGATACGACCTATGCGGACTGGACGCCGAACGGCTTCCGTCTGCTGAACGCGCGCGGGGCTGCGAAGCGCCTCCCCGCTAACCCCGACAACACCAACCCCTATGGCGTGCTCCCGTTCGTTCCGTGGTTCGATCGCCTTCCCGACGACTCCTTTTGGCTTCCCGGCGGCGACGATCTCTACGCTGCACAGGACGCCGTGAACGTCGCGCTGGCCTCGCTCTGGCGTGCGGTGGAGCTGCACGCGCATGGACAGGCGTGGGCATCCGGTATCTCGGCGAACGAGACCCTGAATTTTGGCCCCGACCGCGCCATTGCGCTGCCGCAAGGTGGGCAATTCGGCTTCGCGGCACCTAACGCGCCGATTGCTTCGATCCTCTCGGCGATCGAATTCGTGCTCCGCGAGATGGCCGCCACCTACGGCGTCGGCGCGGACCTATTCGATTTGAGCAAGGTCGCGGAGTCCGGCTCGGCGAAGCACGCGGGCCGCCTCGATCTCAAAGAGGTGCGGCAAGACCAAATCGCCCAAGCGCGGGCGATGGAAGCACGGCTTTTCGCTACGCTTGCCGCCGTGGTGAATACGCACCGTCCGGGCACCATCCCGGAGGGTGCCAGCGTCGGCGTGGACTTCGCGGAACAGCAAGACCAGCTCAGCGAAGCGGAAGCGCTCACCAATGCCGAGACCAAGACCGAGCTTGGCATTTGGAACGCCGTGGACGTGCTGATGGCGTCCAACCCCGACGGCTTCCCCGACCGCCAATCAGCGTTTGCGGAGCTGCAACGCCGCGCCGCCGAAACCGCCGCGCTCGCGGCGTCCCCCAAGAGTGAGACCAATGAGCAACGAGACCTCGAACCCCAATCCGAACCCGGAACCCGACGCCGCCGCACACGCAGCGGCGGTAGCGGCGGCGCCGTCAGCAAATCCCGAACCCGCCCCGGAGCTGGCGGCACTGAAGGCTGAGCTGGCGGCGCTTCGCGCCGACCTCGCGGAGCTGACCAAGGCGGAGGCGGCCCCCACCCCACCGACTGTCCCCGCGACCGACACGCCGGCCCCGGCGATCACGCCGAAGGCCCCCGACACCTCCGCTCTGCCCGTCTTTGCGCGGCTGGCAGCCGGATATTCCAAGTAACGCGCACAGCCGAGAGGATTGCCTAAGTAATGCTGACTCAGACCGAATGGGCGAAGCTGAACCCGGACCCGCTTCAGAGCGGCGTCGTGGAGATTTTCGCCAGCACGAATCCCATCATGCAGTATATGCCGTTCCAGAACATCGCGGGCGCGGCCTACGTCTACAATCGCGAGCAGACTCTGCCCGGTATCGCCTTTCGTGGCATCAACGAGTCCTATGACGAGTCCACCGGCGTCATCAATCAGCTGAGCGATCCGCTCAAGATCGTCGGCGGCGATCTCGACATCGACGCCGCACTGATTGCGTGGAGCGCCGGCGCTAACGACACGCGCGCCATTCACGACGCCATGAAGGTGAAGGCGCTGAGCCTCACCCACCTCAAGACCGTGTTCGACGGCGACAGCACCGCCAACGTCAAGGAATTCGATGGCCTAAACGCCCGCCTGACCGGCAATCAGGTTATCACGGCCGGCACCAACGGTGCGGCCCTCACGCTCGAAATGCTGGACAGCCTGTGCGATGCGGTCGCCGGCTCGCCAACGCTGCTGCTGATGAACAAGCCGCTGCGCCAGAAAATCCGCCAGCTGGCCCGGAGCGTCAACGCGCTCACGATCGCCAAGGACGATCTCGGCCGCGAAGTGGACATGTATTACGGCGTGCCGTTCGCGATCGTGGAGGAAGACGCCACCGGCGCGGACATTCTCGGCTTCGATGAGACGCAGGGCACCGCGAACAACACCGGCAGCATCTACGCCGTGAAGCTCGGCGCGGGCGCGATGTTCGGCGCGCAGACCGCCCCGATCAGTGTTCGCGATCTCGGCGAGCTTCAGAGCAAGCCGGCATTCCGCACCCGCGTCGAGCACTATTCGACGATCGTGCTGGAGCACCCGAAGGCCGCCGCGCGGCTCAAGGGTATCAAGCTCGCCTAATCAACCTCGCCGCCAGCATAGGCTTCCCCTCAATTCCGGTGCGCCAAGTGATCGCTGGCGGCGCGCGTCGGCGAGGGAGAGCAGTGGCCCGGTGCTCACGCCGGGGCGGGACAAGTCGGCGAGTGTCCCGTCATTCAAAACAACCCCGAATGCCGGCGGCCCCACCCTACTCCTTGGGGGCGTGGCCGGCACCCCACCCCGCTTTCGAGAACCAAAGATGATCGCCGCCGCTCTCCGCCCCCTGCTAGATTCTGAGGTGCAGCATTGGTTTCCGCCAGTGCGCGACATCCACGGCAAGCAGTTCAAGGGCGGAAGAGGCGCAACGACGCACGTCGCGCGCGTCTCCTACACGCCCGGAAGCACAATCGGCCCGGCCTCCCGCGAGCGCGCGGCAGATGCCGCCGCCGTCGTGTGGCTGATAAATCATCCCCGTCCGATCGCCATCGGCGACAGTTTCGAGCTGCCCACCGGCGAAGTCCTGAAAGTCTTTCGCACCGAGCGCCGCAGCGCAGGCGCAGATACGGTTAGCAAGGTTTACCTGTCATGATTCAGCCTATCGTCGGCACTAACTCCTATGTCTCTCTGGAGGCCGCGGACGCCTTGGCGTCCGAACGCCTTTTCACGCGGACGTGGCACACGGCCACGGAGGAGCGGCGCGCAAGGGCCATTATCACCGCGACCGCTCTCTTGGACCGCATGCAGTGGCGAGGGCGTCCGCTCGCACCCACGCAGCGCCTAGCATGGCCTCGCGTCGCCAACGGGTGCCCCGAAGGCTATCCGCTCACCGCCCACATTCCGGCTCCGATCGCGGCCGCCACCGTGGAGCTGGCAATTCACTTGCTCAGCACCGGCGAGCTACCCAGCGGCCCCGCCATCATGCAGCGCATGCTTGGCGACAGCATGGCGATGTATTTTGCTCACGTCGCAGACGAGTTGCCAAAGCACGTCCGACGCCTTGTAGAGCCGTTCCTCGAGGCGAGCTCGGCCAATGTCGCCGTGGTGCGTTTCTAGTGTCTCGGGTTATATCACCCCAAGGTTGCACCAATCGCGGCAGCCACACGACGCCGGAGCGTCGTTTAATGATGGCGACGGTCTTAGAGGCGCTGCGCGACGCGCTTGGGAACGGCACGGTCAATCGCCCGACGGAGCGGGAACATGCTCGCCGTCAGGCCCTTTCGTGGTTTCGCGAAGGTGGCCCCGACTTCCAGCTCGTGTGCACCCTCGCGGGTTTGGATCCCGAATGCACGCGCCGCGCGGCGCTGGACGTTATTGCCGGCAACAAGATCCTGCCGCGTCGGCGGCGGCCTCGGCGCCTTTCAGCCGCAGAACATGCGACCTCGCCTCCGACGAAGCCCCGCCGACCCGCCGGAAGAATGTGGCCGTGCAGCGCCAGCGCCAGCCAAATCGCCACGTATGCAGGCGTTTCGGAGTCGGCCGTCCGCGCCGTGGTCTACGCTCACGCTCCTACGTCGGCCGACATGCAGCGCCGGGTGCACCGAGCCATTCAAGAGCTTGCCCAGAAAGCCGCAGATGCCGCTTGATCTCGACACATTCGCCAACGAGCCGCTGATTGTGGGCGGGCGCAAGATCGATGGCCGCACGACGGAGGCCCGCCGCTTTCGCGCCCTGGCTGTCGATCTCGCCGCGCAGCTCAACCGCAACCCATCACCGGCCGAACGCCTGTTGCTGCTGAACGCGGCGACCTTGGCGACGCTTTGCGAACGGTTCACCGCCGACCTGCTTGAGGGCACGCCGGTGGAGGAAGAGCCATATCGCCGTAACGTGGCAGCTCTGAGCGCCGTTCTCATCAAATTGGGTATGGCCGCGCACAGCCGCGACATAACGAAGCGTGACCGCGCCGGATCGGACGATTTCGGCACTGCTCTGATTGAGGCGAGCGCGAATGCGGAACGCTAGACCGATGTCCAACGAACCAGCCACGCAGCTTTTGGAAAGCCTTTGGGCGATCTATTCGATTGAGCAAATTGGCAGTCGCTACCTTCGCCAGCTCGATCGCGCCGCATTCATGACCGCTGCCGAGCCGCTGATGCGGGAATTTTCTCCTGCAATATTTGCCGGCGGCCAAGTCGCACGTCGTGCAATCTGTATGTTCTTCTATCACCTGAACGAAGAGACGCAGGCTGTGCTTAGCTTGCCTCTCGCATGGCAACGCGCGTTTCGCGACGCGTTCGATCGCGGCGAGATAGATAGTGTCGCCCTCGGAGCTGCGGTGCGCATGATCTATCGCTACAACTCGCCGGAACCACGCTACGCCGGGGAGGCCATGGCGGAGACACTGGCAAACCTCCGGCTTTCCGACCCTGCCGGTATCATGCTCCCGCAAGAGCTACGGGTATGGCACGCGCTCCCGGATCACGTCACAATCTACCGCGGTGCGCTCGCCCACACCGCCGCCGAAGCGGCCCGGGGAATTAGTTGGTCCCTATCGCGTGGTTATTCGGCGATGCACCTCTATCGGCGCGCAATGCCGATCCACGCCGCGACTGACGTGCGGGCATTGCTGGGCCTCGACGCGCCGCCCCGACAGCTAGTTTCAGCTACGGTGCGCAAATCCGCCGTTCTCGCCGCCATGTGCTCAAGCGATGAGGAGGTATTTGTGGATTACGAGCAAATCGAGACGGCAGGCATAACGAGCTTGCCCACCAGCTCCCTGCTGACTACCGGCTTCAAGGAGCTGGTGCAGAAAACGAGCGCGCGATTGCACGCCGCGTAGCCTTCCCATGGCCGCAATCGCTGCTACCAAGCGGCGATGGCAATGCTACTCGCTGACTCCAACGCGCTCGGCAATCCGCAGCTAAAGACGTATTTCAGCGCCTCTCGCGATCATCACATAGCGCTGTCCGACCTCACGTTAGTTGAGATGCGGAAAGAGCACGCCGTTTTCAACTCGCGGGAATCGCTGCGCATCGCGTCGCAGTTCCCAAATCAGGTGTTCGTGCTGAAGCGGACCCACGAGATACTTGAGCTGAACATTACGTGCAGCGCTGACACCGACGCTCTATTCGACTATCAGGCCGGCGCGGAGCTGGACCAAATCACTCGCGACCTAATGACGGTGCCGGTGCCCAATCGCCTTAAGGCCCGCATGGCAGAACTTGAGCCGGAAGCCACCAACGTCATCACCGAGCTAGGGAAGCAGATGCAAGACCTAGAAGCGGGTCTTGTGAGCATGACGAAAGAATTCAAACAGCCCCAAATAAAACAGCTCAGAACAGGCGTCGGCGTTACAGAGGATACAAGGCAAACACTCTTCCGGTTGCTGAAAGAAACTACCGCACAATTCATGATCGACAATCAACAGCCCCTCAATCGGAAGGGCATCAAGCTCACCGAGGCACGGGGAATGTGCGGCTTCCGCTACTGCCTGTGCATGATGATCTACTACATTCTCTGGGTTCAAAACGGACGCCAAACGGGGCGCGCCGAACACCTCAGGGTGAACGATGTCATAGACATGCAGCTCGCGGCGATGGGCACCTACTTCAACGGCGTGCTCAGCACCGACAAGCTGGTATGGAACGCCTCGCAAGCGGTGCGTGCGATACTCCGGCAATATGGTGCCTACGTCGGCGAGGATTGGGTTCTTCCGCCCTCGCTGGCAACGCAGATTGGGCGCTAGGCCGGCTTCTCGATCCTGAAATAGGCCCAAGGGTCGCCGGCCCCCACCAACAAAGCAACGTCATCCCCAGACGGCGCACCCGAGTCCTGCCAGCCACCCGGCGAAAGGGCCTCGATCGCCGCAATGCCCGGCCCGGTGATGTAGATGGCCGTTTCAGGATCGCCCGCGCTGCCCTTGGCAAACATGGCTAGGTTCTCGGGCCCACCTTGCGCGAGCTGCAAGGTGCCGAAATGCTCTTGAAGTGCCGCCCATTCGGCGAGCGGCAACGATTTCACGCGCCAAGCCATATCAGCCCTCCAAATCATCCTCACGAGTGGAATACACGTCGAGAATCAGTCGATCGCGATAATCTTGCGTCAACGCCTCACCGATCCCTTCAAGCCGTTTATCGGATGGCAGCACAAGTCGGGCGCTGAGATTAAAATCAGGATACTTTCCTCGAATGCGGGGGTGCATCGCCGCTGCTACCTCCACATCGGATTGTGAGACGTAGCGTCCCGCCCATTTCTCGATGATGTGCTTGAGGGGGCGGAACTTACCGTTCGATGTGGCAATCGTCTTCTGCGCGTCGAGCCATTCATAGGCCAAGCGGATGCAGTCGTCATGCTCATGGAAAACATCGGCGGGTTGAGAGTAGCGGAACCCCGCTTTTGCGGTAGCGATTTCTTGTGCAGTGAGCATTGACGGCGGCACTCCTAGATAACGATCCACAGTTAGTGCGGACGCGAAACGATTTCTAGGGAGCCGCCCACTAAAGCTCCTCGCCAGTCCGGGGTTCAACGCCAGCGTTCATTAGCGCCCGAAACTTCGCCAAGGACTCGCTCAGCTCTGCGCGGGCAGCCTGTAGATGCTCCAGCCTCCCACCGTCATCGCCGCGACGATCATGGGCCTCAGCGAGAAACAGACGCAGCACGGCGTTTTGCACCGGCCCTAGCAGCATCATCAATTCGTGCCGTGTGGCGGGTTGCTCTAGATAGTCGAACCGATCTTCGCGCGGCTGAACGAACGGCCCCGTGAGGTCAACGCCCCATTCGTCCAGATCATCGTCGCCCACGGCTCTGCGCTCCCTAGCTGCTCGGCTATCGTGTGACGTGGCACCATGGGCCTGTAAATGCCCATGGTCCGGTGGGTTCATGGTCCCCAATGGGCGTCATGGCATTCCGGGGCTCTCATGGCCACACCAACAGAATCCTTGAACGCCGACATCCCATAGACGCGCGCGGGCGAACCCCCATGCAAGACCCGGCCACCGCGCACACGATCGCCGGCACCAACGGCGCCCAGCTTCCCCGCACTCCCATGGCTCCCCGTCTCACAAGTTACACCTTTCGAGGCTCCCAAAAACCGCGGAATTAGGCCGCCGATAGCGTATCAAAAGATCGGCAATTGACTTCTGATACGGTCTCGATATGTAGAGTGTATCTTTTGAGACTCGGGGGCCTTATGAGCCGCATTGCCTACTATCGTGTCAGCACCGGCGATCAGAGCGTTGAAGCGCAGCGCACCGCCCTTGGTGGCGGGTTCGATAAGGAGTTTACCGACGAAGGCGTGAGCGGCGGCGTTCCCGCTGCGCAGCGCCCCGGCTTCGGCGAGCTGCTGTCCTACGTGCGCGAGGGCGACACGATCTACGTCTATGCGCTCGATCGCCTTGGCCGCGACGCGCTGGACGTTCAGGCCATGGTGCGGCGGTTGCTGGAAATGGGGGTGACGCTGGACGTGCGCGGGCTAGGCCCGATCGGTCGCGGCGTTGGGGAGCTGATTGTAGCGGTGCTTGCGCAGCTCGCCGACATGGAGCGCCATCGCATCGCCGAGCGCTGCGAAGCGGGCCGCGTGGCAGCTCGCGCCGCCATGGAAGCCACTGGACGCACGCACCGGGGAAAGGCGAGCCTTGGCCGCCCCAAAGCAGCGGACGCCGCAGAGGTGGCAGCGTGGCGCCGCGAGAACGGCGCGAGCATCCCGGCGACCATGGCGCAGTTTGGTATCAGCCGGGCGACCGTGGCGCGCTATTGCGCGGGGGCATAGGGGCTACCCCCCGCCCCCCTTGCCCAAGGGCAGGACAAAATCCATCATCAATGATCGAAGCGCAGAGCCTTTGGCTCTGCGCTTTTGTCTTGCGTTTTCCATAGAAATTTTGGAGCGAACAGAAGAGCGCTGATGAGCGTGTGTAGAGTAGCATGGGGACAGCTCGACCTCAATTCTTGATCCAAGCTATCTAGCGCCCCCTTACGCCCCGGAATTGGATTACGCTCCTCTATACTAACGCAATCTCCAATCGACCGAGTTACTCCGTCTCCGGCTTCCAGTCTTCCCGTTTACACTCCGCTGGCGTTTCCCCTGCCTTGGCCCCGTAGCGAGCATTCGCGCACTTCAGCGCGGATAGCGCATAGCGCGACGCGCTCGGAACATGCTTCGGCAATGTGCAGCGATTGTCTCGCATCAGGTCGAGTGCCATCTTCGCTGTCGCGAGATCGTTTGCATCTTCCATTGCACGCAAGGTAGCGCGCGGCGCACTGTTGTCCGTCACGGACGAAGCCAGATTGTTAGCCAAGTTCTTCGACGTGCGCTCATAATCAGCCATTAGCTTGGCGCAAACGCTTGCTGCCGGCGCTTGCACGGCCGGTGCGGGCTTCGATTGGGCTTGTGCCAGCGCACCGGTCGGAAGGCTCCCCACGACCATCGCCGTGGCGGCCAGAATAGTCACCTGTCGCATTATTCCCCCTCATATCACGTGACAATCTGATCCACGCGCCAGTTGAATAATAGATGGCGCAACGGCGGTGTCTATTCCCAACTCTCAAATGACTTAAATGAAAAACCCGCCGGTCACTTGGGTCGGCGGGTTTGTTGTGTCTTTGGGGCGGGTCTACGGCGCGAGCTTCGCGTCTTGCTCGGTTAGGAGCTGGTCGAGCTTTTCCGATAGCTCCGCGTCGAGCTTCGCAAGGTCGCCTACCGGATCGCCGTCTAGCTCAGGAAGCGGCTCGGCGATGATCCGGTCTAGCTCGGCGTTCAATTTGTCAGTTGTCATTCTGGACTCCTCTGTTGTCCGCCGCACATCGCGGCGAGGAGTCGCCCTATCTGCACACATTTCGCCGCGTGTCGCTTGGCAAATGCGGGCCCAGGACGACCGTTTCGCTCGTGGTGAATGTCAAGCAGGTTCGGCGCTATGCACCAGCTTGAGCACCGGCCGTGCCGGCGCGCTTCCCGGCGCCTCGGCTTCCATCGCCGCGTAGATCGCATCGGCCGCGCGATCTCTGCCCGCCTGTATCAACAGCTCGGCGAGCGCCCCCAGAAAAGTCACGTCGCTGGCGGCCAAGTCAGTATTCTGCATGCAATATTCCCCCGCCGACACCCGCTCACATAACGGCGGGCGAATCGGCTTGGGACACCTCATAGGCGCACACCCGGAGCGCATGGCAAATGACACAAAGCAATTAAGTGAGATGGCGTTCACAGATGCGGGGGACGTGCCCTAAAACTCAATCTCAATCCCGGTGTGCTTCTGGATTTTCGTCTTGATGAAGCCTTTGGCGATGCTCGCCAGCAAGTCTAGGGTAAAGCCGCCGGCCTTTGCTGCCTGTTCCTTGGTCATTTTCCAGACCTTGGGATCGCGAACACTGTCCAGAAAATCGTATCCAGCTTTTCGAATCGCGGTAACATACCAGAACCCTCCTGATGAGGGTTCGAGGGTGATGAACTCGGCGTCGGCGAGGATTTTGAGGTGCAGCACCAATTTAGCCGCGACTTCCTTCGGCATCGTATGCTCGGGATCGATGCCGAGAATCTCAGCTTCGTCCGGTTCGACAATTTGAAAGGAAGTCTTGCCCTGCTCGATCTCCAATAGCAGGCTCCGAACCATATCCATGTCGCGCTTTAGCGGTGCACTCATGCATTGCCTCCCCGTTGCATCCGGTGCTGAGCCATAGATCACCATGATCGCCGTGGCGATCAAGCGAGCGCCCCTGAGCAACCCTTGAGTTTGCGTTCTCATTATGTTCTCATGGCGGCATGCACAGAGTCGCTGCCACATTGCCGCCCGTCCCCGACACCGATCTCGCCAGCGCCATCGCCGCATGGCTCCGGCGTGCCCCGCCTCGCATATTGCTGGAGCTGGCGGACGGCGACTCACGCGCCGGAGCTGCCGGGGCGATAGGCGAATTGATCGCCGCTGAAATGACGATGGTCTACCCGGAGCTGGTGGAATCGAGCGCACCACCGCTGCCGTTCGGTAGCTAGGGTGTCAGGGAAAGTGTCACGGTAAGTGTCACAGTGACTTTATCAAAAACCGCAGAAACCCGCCATTTTTGAGAGATGGTCGGGGAGACAGGATTCGAACCTGCGACATCCTGCTCCCAAAGCAGGCGCGCTACCAGACTGCGCCACTCCCCGACGCGAAACGCCGCCTAGGCGCTTCCTGTCGCCGCCACAAGCCGCGCTTGCGCGGCTGGCGCGCTGGTGGGCCCGGCAGGACTCGAACCCGCAACCTAGCCGTTATGAGCGGCCAGCTCTAACCATTGAGCTACAGGCCCCCAGCGCCGCCCGCACTAGCGGAGGTCGCGGGCTCGCCGCAAGCCGCGTCGAGGATTTCGGCGAGCGAGGCTGGCGCGACGCCGAGCCGGTCGAGCAGCGCGAATGCCTGGTCCCACCAGCGCCAAAAGGCCGCGAGATCGGCCGCGTCGCGGACATAGGGCGTATGGCCGGGTTCGATCGAAGGCGAATGGAAGCCGAAGTTGAGCAGGCGCACGCCCTCGCCCACCGCGACGCGGATCGCCTCGAGCGCTTCGCCCGCGGGCATGTCCTCCGGCGTTAGCGCGACGCGTGAGAGCAGCCCCAGCCGTGAAGCCATACCGCGGCCGCGCGGCACGCTTCCCAGGCGACGGTAGAGCCCCGCGCCCGCCCGGCGCGCGCGGCCGGTGAAGACGGTGGTGAGCGGCAGCTCGACGAGCGCGTGATCCGGCCCGGTACGGAACGCGTGCGGTGGGATGGCGGTGAAGTCGGGCCCACCGTCGGCGCGATAGTCGTAGCGCGCGCGCATCGACGTATCGATGCGGTAGCCGTGCGCGGCCAGCATCGCGAGCGTATGTGGACCGATCCCGTAGCGGCCGGCGCGGTAGACGCGGGGCCGCACGCCGATCGCGCGCTCGATCGCTTCGGTGAGCACGCCCAGCTTGGCTTCTTCCAACCGCGGTGGAAGATTGCCTGCGTAGCTGTTGAAAGCGTTGAGTTCTTCCTCGAAGGGCGGATTGACCCAACTGTGAAGCTGCGTACCGATTCCAGTGCGGCCGTCGGCGATGAGCCCGCGCAGTATCTCGGCGGCCGCGGGCGAGGCCACGATCGGATAATCGACCAGATAGGTGAGCGCCGCCCCCTGCGCGGCAAAACGCGCATGCGCAGCGGGCAATGCCGCGACGTGGCTCGTGCCGTGTCCCTCTCGCGCGAACCGGCCGTCCCAGTCGAACTCCTCCTCGGTGTCGACGAAGATGGTGAAGCGCGTGCCGAACGCGTCGGGCCAGGCGACCAGAGCAGCCGGATCGGGAGCCGGCACGCAATAAGCGTGACCGGGCGCGGGCTCGTCCCCCTTCCCCACGATCAGCTCAGATGCGCCTGCCCCATATGGAAAGCTACGGACGCCGGGAGGCGCAAAGTCAAGCTCTCGGGTTCGATCACCAGGCTGCCGCCGAGTTCGCGCGCGAGATTGCGGGCGAGGCGCAGCGCGAAGCCGGTGCCCAGCAGCGACGAATCCTCGCGCTCGTCATCGATGCCCAGCACCGAATCGCCGGGATATTCGGCAAGCGCGCGCGGCCGGTCGATCGCGATCGCCACCATCTCGCCCTCCAGCGCGGTCCGGACGCCGACGCGCTCACCCGCGCCGCTGGCCGAGACGAGCGTCGCCATCAGCCGCGACATCAGTCGCTCGACCGCGCGCCGGTCGCCGATCACTGCGAAATCGTCCACGGGAAGCGCGATCAGCGCGCCGCGGAGCTCGGCGAGGGGCGCGAGCTCATCCGCGATCGCCGCGAGCAGCGGGCGCAGCGGCACGGGGCCCGGCACGAGCGCAAGCGCGGCACTGTCGATCCGCGCCGCGAGGTCGAGATCGTCGATCGCCCCCATCAGGATTCGGGCCTGTTCCCGGATCACGGAGGCACGCTCGCGATAGACGTCGGGGACCGGCCCCAGCATCTGGACCTCGATCATCTCGGCGAAGCCGGCGATCGCATTGGTCGGGGTGCGAAGCTCATGCACGAGCTGCCGCAGCGAATCGGCCGAGGCGGGCTGCGGCGGCGGGCTGCGCTCGGCGCGCTCGTCGGCGCGCGGGCGGCGGCCGGTCCCGCGATATCCGGCGAAGCGGCCGTTGACGGAGTCGAACACCGGAACGGCGGAGATCAGCCAGTCGCCTGCGGCGTCCGATTCGCCTTCGATCACCATCCGCGCATTCGAGAAGCCGGCGCGGTGCCGAAACGCCCCCGCCGCACTCGCGTCGATCCGCGATCCTTCGGGCATTCCCTGCGAATCGAGCCCAAGCCCGACGAGCGCAGCACGGCTCGCGCCCTCGACCCAGCGGATCACGCCCTTCGCGTCGGTTTCGAAGCGCAATTCCTCGGCGACAGGGGGCACGTGGGGAGTCGCGGCATCGGTCTCGCGTGTGCGCCAGAAGGCATCGATCCGCGCCATGACTTCGGCGATCTCGAACGGTCCCTCTGGCCCGTCCGGCGCCCCCGTTGCAGCGCCATTTGCCAAGTCCGCCGCAAGCTCGGGAGCATCGTCGCGCGGCGCCGGCACGGCGAGGTCCGGTCCCCGAACGACGCCCGCGACACCGAAGAAGGCGCCAGGCCCGGCAAGCGGCAGCTCGGCGGGCTCGTTCGCGAGCGCGCTCAACGAGAAATCCTCGTCCGGCGTCAGGATCGCCGGCATCTCCACGGGCTGCGCCGCAGGTGAATCCTGTGCTGGACCATCGAGCGCACCCTGCCAGTAGATCGGCTCCGGCGCCGGACCGGCATCATCGGTGGATTCGACCAGCCGCAGCTCGGGCTCGGGTCCCGGCTCCGCTGCAACCAGCGGCTCGGCGGGAGTTTTGGACCCGACGCTGGCATCGGGCAGCACGAAGTCGGCCGGGCCGAAACTCTCGAGCGCGCGCCTGACCACCGGGCTCAGGTCGCGGCGGTTGCGCAGCACCGAACGCGCGGCGGGCGACAGATCGGGCACCAGCTGGATCCATTCGGCCGAGCTCAGCCGCGCGCTGCGCAGCACCGGCAACCCCACTTCGAGATCGTCGAGCACCAGCAGGCGCACGAGGGGGCCAGGCGGGTTGCCGAATTCGAGCGCGCGCGCGCTCGCCGCCCGCACCGCGGCGGGCACTTCGGGGCGCAGCGCCCTGAGCGTCGCCATGGTCCGCGAATCGGGCGGCACGCGCCGGCGACCGACCAGATCGACGAGCTGCCGCCACGCCGACTGCACGCCGTTGGGCGTGCTCAGATCGGCTGCGAGCACCGTCTCCAGAGTGTCGTCGAATCGCAAGTTCACCCTCACCTCGGCGCACGAGGAAATGTGCGCCGTAACGAATCCTTAACCCCCGCAAGCTGGGCCCGAAACCGCCCATTTCGGCACGTCGCAATGTGGGACAATTGCGTTGCTCTGAAATAAAGTTGCGGCTATCGCACCCTCACTGCAACGAACCAAAAGTGGAGAATCAAAAAAATGCGGTTCGACGACATCGACGTTCGGATTCTCGGCCTGCTACAGGACAACGGCCGGATGACCAATGTCGAACTGGCCGAACGCGTGGGGTTGACTGCCCCGCCCTGCCTGCGCCGCGTTCGCGCGCTCGAGCAGCAGGGCGCGATCACCGGCTATCACGCGGCACTCGATCCCGCGGCGCTCGGCTACAACCTGACCGTCTTCGCGATGGTGAGCCTGAAGAGCCAGGCCGAAAGCGACCTGCGCGCGTTCGAGG
The DNA here is from genome assembly GCA_035538975.1 of Sphingomonas sp. Classification (GTDB taxonomy): domain Bacteria; phylum Pseudomonadota; class Alphaproteobacteria; order Sphingomonadales; family Sphingomonadaceae; genus Sphingomonas. The sequence goes on from DATLJJ010000467.1 coordinate 28,007, forward strand.
AGCTGGTGGCCGGAATTCCCGAAGTGCGGGAATGTCACATGCTCAATGGCGAAATCGACTTCATTCTCAAGATCGTCGCGCAGGACCTGCAGAGCTTTCAGCAGATATTGACGACGCGGCTGACGACCGCGCCCAACGTCGAGCATGTGAAGACGTCGCTCACCATCCGCACGTCCAAGGCGCTGCCCGGCGTGCCCGTCACCGAAATCTGAAAAAGAAAAGGGGCGGCCGCGGGGCCGCCCCTTCGCTTTCAGCCAGCCGCTGCTCCGCCGATCAGGCGAGCGGCGGGAAGTCCACCGAGGCGGCCCAGAGCAGCGCGAGATTGGCGTAGGGGCCCGTCTTCACTTGCTGGAACGCCGTGCGCGCCTCGTCCTTGCGGCCGAGCCGCTGGAGCGCGATGCCGCGGTTCAGGTTGACCTGGTCCGCGTTCACGCCGCCCTTCTGCAGCGCGAGATCGAAGAGCTCGAGCGCCCGGGCGTTGTTGCCCGACGCCAGATAGGCATCGCCGGTGCTCAACGCGTTCTTGCCGTTGGCCGCCGAAGCCGCCTGCTTCGCCTGCCCGTCGAGCGAGCCTTCGGTGCGCACTGCGCTCTGCGACGCAGTGTAGATCTGCTGGGCGTCCGAATCGCCCGCCGGGATGACGCCCGACTTGCGACCTTCGTCGATCACCGCCACGGCCTCCCACGGCAGACCCGCCTGCTGCGCCGTATAGGCGTAGTTGGCATAGTCGCTGCGGCCCGCGAGCGCACGAGTCGAGCGCATCAGGCGGTAAAGATTGAGCTTCTCCGCCTTGTCGTCGGCGGCACCGAGGCCGAACACCGAGACTCCCCAGCGCCAGTTCTGCACCGTGGGATATTCCTGGATGTAGCGCGTGAGCCACGAGGCGGTCGCGGCGCGATCGCCGAGCTGATTCACGCGCGGAATCGCGAACTTGTACCACTCCTGCGGCGGCTTGCGGCCCGCGGCCTTGCTCGCCTGGATCGCGCGATCGACCTCGGCCACGGCCTCGGCCTGCTTCCCCGTACCGGCATAGGCATTGGCGAGCAGCACCGGCAGGTCGGCCTGATCCGAGCCCTGCTCGCGCGCCTTGAGCAGCACCGGCAGCGCCTCGGCCGGCTTCTTCGCCGCGAGGAGCTGGTCGCCGAGCATGTAGTTGTAGACCGAACCATAGAGCCGCGCCTTGTCGGCCGGCACCTTCGGGCTGGTCGAAAGCACCTGAAGCGCCTTCATCTGGCCCGCCTGGTTCTTGCGCTCCAGCTCGAGCTGGAGGCGAAGCGACGCGGCGAAATAGCGCTCGTCGTCGTTCTTCGCGACGGCCTCGGCCGCAGTGATCTGCGCGTCGGCAGTGGCCATGTCCTTGGCCTTGAGCGCCGTCTCAGCGGCGGCGGCGGGGGTACGGAACTCGGCGCTGACCTTGAGTTCGGGGGCCTTCTCGGCCTTTTGTGCAGCAGCCGGCGTCGCGACGAGCGCGGGGGTGCCGACCGTCAGCACTGCGGCCATCGCGAGCCTGGAAACGAACGTCATCTAGAAATCTCCTAGTGGGCGGGGAGACGGGACTCCGCCGCCCTCTAGATGGCGGCATCGCCCCGTTCAAGCGCGACCAGTCGCACGTGCGATGCCAATCGGCGCATGAACGCTGTTTGAATGAGTGCGCAGAAGCGATCGATGAAGCGCGGCGGCGCCCCTCGCGTGCGCGTACGCGCGGGCGCGCGGGGTTGGCAGGATGCATCGGGCTCGCTAGAGCCATTGCACGACTAGATTCATTCCGAAAGCATGATCACTTGACCGACGAGACGCTGCTCGCCGACCCCTCCGACATTACGCCCGTCTCGATCGTCGACGAGATGAAGACCTCGTACCTCGATTACGCGATGAGCGTGATCGTGGCGCGCGCGCTGCCCGACGTCCGCGACGGTCTCAAGCCCGTCCACCGCCGCATCCTCTACGCCGCGCAGGAAGGCGGCTATGTCGCCGGCCGCGCCTATCGCAAGTCGGCCCGCCTCGTCGGCGACGTGATGGGCAAATACCACCCGCACGGCGACAGCTCGATCTACGACGCCATGGCTCGCATGGCCCAGGACTGGGCGATGCGTGTCCCGTTGATCGACGGCCAGGGCAACTTCGGCTCGATGGATCCCGATCCGCCCGCGGCGATGCGCTACACCGAAGCGCGACTCGCCCGGGTAGCTTCCGCCCTGCTCGACGACATCGAGAAGGACACGGTCGACTTCCAGGACAACTACGACGGCTCCGAAAGCGAGCCCTCGGTCCTCCCGGCCCGCTTCCCCAACCTGCTCGTCAACGGCGCGGGCGGCATCGCGGTCGGCATGGCGACCAACATCCCGCCGCACAATCTGGGCGAAGTGATCGACGCCTGCCTGGCGTATATCGAGAACGGCGCGATCAGCGTCGAGGAGCTGATGGAGATCGTGCCGGGGCCGGACTTCCCCACCGGCGCGCTGATCCTCGGCCGCTCGGGTTGCCGCAAGGCCTATCAGGAAGGCCGCGGCTCGATCATCGTCCGCAGCCGCCACAGCTTCGAGCAGCGCGGCGAGCGCCGCTCGATCGTGCTCACCGAGATTCCCTACCAGCAGGGCAAGAACGCGCTCGTCGAGAAGATCGCCGAGGCCGCCAAGGAAAAGCGCGTCGAGGGCGTAAGCGACATCCGCGACGAATCGTCGCGCGAGGGTGTGCGCATCGTCATCGACCTGAAGCGCGACGCGACTCCCGAGGTCGTGCTCAACCAGATATGGCGCAACACCCCGGCGCAATCGAGCTTCCCGGCGAACATGCTCGCGATCCGCGGGGGCCGGCCCGAGCTGCTCAACCTGCGCGACATCATCGAGGCCTTCGTCAAGTTCCGCGAAGAGGTCATCACGCGGCGCTCGAAGTTCGAGCTCGCAAAGGCCCGCGAGCGCGCACACATCTTGCTCGGCCTGGTGATCGCGGTGACCAACCTCGACGAGGTGGTCCGCATCATCCGCGGCTCGTCGAGCCCCGCCGCCGCCCGCGAGGCGCTGCTCGCGCGCGAATGGCCGATCGCCGAGATCGCGCCGTACATCCGTCTCGTCGAAGCCGTCGACGCCGAGATCCAGGGCGACAGCTATCGACTGTCCGATACGCAGGTGCGCGCGATCCTCGATCTGCGCCTGCACCGCCTGACCGCACTCGGCCGCGACGAGATCGGCGACGAGTTGAAGGGCCTCGCCGAAAACATCGCCGAGCTGCTCGAAATCCTGAGCAATCGCGCGCGGCTCTATGAAGTGATCGTCGAGGAGCTGACCGAGGTCCGCACTCTCTACGCCACTCCGCGCCGCACCGAGATCGCGCCTGCGGCCGACGGCATCGAGGACGAGGACCTGATCGAGCGCGAGGACATGGTCGTGACCGTCACGGTCCAGGGCTATATCAAGCGCACCAGCCTCGACAGCTTCCGCGCGCAGAACCGCGGCGGCAAGGGCCGCGCCGGCATGGCGACCAAGGAAGAGGACGCCGTCACCGAACTGTTCGTCACTTCGACGCATACGCCGGTGCTGTTCTTCTCGACCCTCGGCAAGGTCTATCGCATGAAGGTCTGGAAGCTGCCCGAGGGTGGCCCGGCCACGCGCGGGCGACCGATGATCAACCTGCTGCCGCTCGCCGACGGCGAGACGATCTCCACCGTGCTGCCGCTCCCCGAGGACGAGAATGAGTGGGGCAAGCTCCACGTCATGTTCGCGACCTGCAAAGGTTCGGTGCGCCGCAACTCGATGGACGCGTTCACCAACGTGCCCTCGAACGGCAAGATCGCGATGAAGTTCGAAGGCGAGGATGCCGACGACCGGCTGATCGGCGTGGCGCTGCTCGACGAGAGCGACGACGTGCTGCTCGCCACGCGCCAGGGCAAGGCGATCCGTTTCCCCGGCGACGACGTCCGCGAGTTCCAGAGCCGCGCCTCGACCGGCGTGCGCGGCATGCGGCTGGCCGAAGGCGACGAAGTCATCTCGCTCTCGATCCTCCACCGTGCGGGCATCCGCGATCAGGAAGAGCGCGAGGACTATCTGCGCCACGCCCCGTGGAAGGGTGAGGACGCCGATCGCGCGCCGCGCCTGATGGACGATGCGCGTTACGAGGAGCTCAAGGAGCGCGAGCAGTTCATCCTCACGGTCTGCGCCAACGGCTACGGCAAGCTCTCGTCCTCGTACGAGTATCGCCGTACCGGCCGCGGCGGCCAGGGCATCACCAACATCGACAACATCGGTCGCAACGGGCCGGTGGTGGCGAGCTTCCCCGCGAGCAAGGGCCACCAGCTCATGCTCGTCACCGACCAGGCCAAGATGATCCGCATGTCGCTGGGCGACCTGCGCGTGATCGGCCGCAACTCGGCGGGCGTGCGCCTGTTCAATGTGGCGGAGAACGAGCATGTCGTCTCGGCCGCGCGGATCGAGGAGAGCGAGGACGAGGCCGAAGTGAACCTCGCCGACGGTCCGACCGTTGGGGAACCGACGCCTGATGGTGATACGGGCGAGGATCTCGCCGCGGGCCCGGACGACGGCGAGTAAGACCAGACCCCTCTCCCGCAAGCGGGAGAGGGCTCATGGAGAGCGCGATGCCTGATTCGACCGCCTACAAGGTCCTGACCGCCGAGCAGATGTCCGAGCTCGAGCATGCGCGCGTCTTCAACGGCGCGCCGGTGGATCTCGCCGACGGCTTCATCCACCTCTCCACCGCCGACCAGCTTCGGGAAACGATCGACAAGCATTTCGCCGGTCAGGAAAATCTCTGGCTGGCCGCAGTCGATCTCGACGCGCTCGACGAGACCGTGAAGTGGGAGCCGTCGCGCGGCGGGCAGCTCTTCCCGCACATCTATGGCCCGCTGCCGCTCGACGCCGTGACTGCGTACAGCGAGCTCCACTACGAGCCCGACGGTAGCCTCAGGCTTCCCGTTACCGGCTGAGACAAATTGTCCGCTTGCCGCGGCATGCGGCATGGGCAAAGGACCCACGCGTGACCGGATCGGCGAAGATGCAGCGAACAAAGGGACAGCGCGCGGCGCTGCTTCTGGTCGCGTGCGCGCTGCTGCTCCGCCTGCTCGTCCCCTCCGGCTGGATGCCGGTGGCGAACGGCGCGGGGCTTTCGCTCAACTGGTGCAGTGAAAGCGGCGTTGGCCGCGACGTGCCTGCCGAAGCGCACGCGCTGCTCGCCAAGGCGCTGGGCGACAGGCCCGATCCCACGCACAAGACGCCGGGAGACCAGCCCTGCGCCTTCGCAGCCGCCGCGCAGCCGATGGCCGCTCCGGGGCAGCAGCCTCTCCTTGCACCGCCCGCCGCCGCCCCCGACCCCGTCCGTCCGGCAGCGCTCGCCACCATTCCGGGCCGCGGCCTCGCCGCGCCGCCTCCGCTTTCCACGGGCCCGCCGCACCTCGCCTGACGCCGCCGCGCGCCGCCTGCGCGCGTTCCCGGGTTCATGTGAGGAATTTTGAAAATGCGTACTCTGGTTCGCGCGCTCTACGGCGCGCCGTTCATGCTTTCCGCCCTCCCCGCGCTCGCGGAGGATACTCCTCCCGACACGCAGGAAATCGTCGTCACTGCGCGCCAGCGCGTGGAAGAAGCCATCCAGCGCGTCAACGAGACCCCCGGCGGCGCCGATGTCGTCCCGGCCGAGGATTTCGCCGACAAGGCCGCGGTGTCGCTGCGCGACGCGCTCACCTTCTCGCCGGGCGTCTATGCCCAGCCGCGCTTCGGACAGGAGGTCCGCATCTCGATCCGCGGATCGGGCATCAGCCGCGGCTATCACATGCGCGGACTCACGCTGCTGCAGGACGGCGTGCCGATCAATCTCGCTGACGACAATGGCGATTTCCAGGAACTGGACCCGAGCTTCCTCGAGCATCTCGAAGTGTTCCGCGGTGCCAATGCGCTGCGCTTCGGCGCCTCGACGCTGGGCGGCGCGGTGAATGGGGTGACCCCCACCGGCCGCTCGTCCAACGGCTTCCGCGTCCGCGTCGACGGCGGCAGCTTCGAGACGCTGCGCGCGCTGGCGAGCGCAGGCTATGCCGATGCGCGCGGCGACGCCTGGCTGGCGATCGGCGCAGACAGCTCGGCAGGCGACCGTGACCATGCCGCGCGCGAGGCGCTGCGCGTCAACGGCAATGTCGGGCTGCGGCTCAGCGAAGGCGTCGAGACGCGCTTCTATGCCAGCGTGCAGAACATCGAGCAGGAGCTTCCCGGCGCGCTCACCTATGCCGATGTACGCACCACGCCTTCGAAGGGCAGCTTCGCCGGCGACCAGCACCGGGACATCGATTCGATGCGCCTGCAGAACCGCACGAGCTTCGAGCTCGGCCACGGCAGCCTCGACGTCGGGCTGTTCCTTAACGCCAAGCAGCTCTTCCATCCAATCTTCGAGGTGGTCGATCAGAAATCGACCGACTGGGGCAGCTATGCGCGGCTCGATCAGGATTTCGGGGCATTCGGCCTCACCGCGGGCGTGACGGCGCGCTTCGGCACGGTGGCGTCGAAGCGCTTCCGCAACGTCGACGGCGAACGCGGCGTGCCGACGTTCCGCGCGGACCAGACGGCGCGCACGATCGACGCCTATGCCGAGGGTCGCGTGCGCCCTGCGCCCGGCCTGACCCTGATCGCAGGGGCGATCTATACGTCGGGCATGCGGCGGCAGGAGCAGAGCTTCCCGATCGTGACGAAGGGCCGCGCCAGCTTCGATCAGCTCTCGCCGAAGTTCGGCATCCTCTACGAGCCCGCGCCCGACCTGCAGTTCTATGCCAACTACAGCCGCAGTCATGAGCTTCCGGGGTTCATCGAGCTCGCGCAGCTTGCCGGGTTCGCGCCGCTCGACGCGCAGCGGGCGTGGACAGCGGAGATCGGCGGGCGCGGACGGATCGGACCGCTGCACTTCGATCTCAGCGTCTATCGCGCCGATCTCGAAGGCGAACTGCTCCAATATTCCGTTCGCGACGATATCCCGGTGTCGACCTTCAACGCGGGCCGGACGCGGCACCAGGGCGTCGAGCTGGGCCTCGACCTCGATCTCGCATCCTGGGCGCGTCTGCGGCAGGTCTATCAGTACAACGACTTCCGGTTCCGCGGCGATTCCCAGTTCGACGGCAATCGGCTTCCCGTCGTTCCCGAGCATTTCTATCGCGCGGCGCTCGAGCTGGGACGCGAGGGGCTCAAGATCGCGCCCAATGTCGAATGGATGCCTCGCGGCGCCTGGGTCGACTATGCCAACAGCTTCCGCACCGGCGGCTATGCGCTCGTCGGAATCACTGCGGAGGCGCGGCTGACACCGGCGATCACGGTCTTCGCCGATGCCCGCAACCTCGCCGACCGCAAGGCCGCCGGCGATGTCTCCGCGGTGGTCGCCTACACGCCGGCGAGCGCGGTCTTCTATCCGGTCGAGCGGCGGAGCGTCTTCGCGGGAGTGCGCGCCGCCTTTTGACGGCCGTTGACATCGCGCGCACTTTGCGGCGAATTGCGCCTCATGGGGAA
>DATLJJ010000468.1:0-3480 GCA_035538975.1 Sphingomonas sp.
CGCGCCTCCGTGCAGCCGACTTTCGTGCGATTCGTGTTCGAAATGCCCGACGGCGTCGGCGTCTCCTCCGTGCTCAACGAGCAGAAGCTCACGCTGGTCTTCAATGCCAACCTGAATTTTGACCTGGCGGACGCGGTCGTCGCGGCGCCGCCGAACGTCGCCTCGATCAAGCAGAAGGCCGACATCGACCAGACCAATGTCGAGATCGCGCTGATCGGTGATTCAGACGTGCATTCCTTCCGTGACGAGAAGAATTACGTCGTCGATGTCTCCTTCCAGCCCGACAAGGGCAAGATGGCGGCGACTCCCGAGGCGGCGATCGCGCAGATGAAGCCGGGCGGTCGCACGGCCGTTCCTGCGGCCCCGCCCGAGAAGAAGGAGACAGAGCGTGAGATTGCGCCGCCGACATCCGAGACGATCGCGCGCGAGGCCAAGATCGATGTGAAGCCTGGCGTGAAGCCGGAATTGCCTGCCGCGATGCCGCCGGCTGAAGCGCCGAAGCCGGCTCCCGCGACGCAGGCTGCGCAAGCTGTAGAGGGCCCGAAGGAAGCACCAAAGCCTGCGCAGCCCGTTGCGGAGGCCGCACCGGCCAAGCCCGTCATGACCGAAGCGCCCAGAGAGGCAGTGAAGGACGCCGCCAGGGAGCCAGTCAGGGAGACTGCTAAGGCAGCCGCCGAAATCGCTCCCGCACCGCAGCCCGCGATTGCCGCCGTCGATGCGCGCCGCGACAGCGACGGCCTGCGCGTGACGTTCCCGATTCAGGTGGCGACGCCCGCGGCGGCGTTCCGCCGCGGCGACACCGTCTGGCTCGTGTTCGACTCGCCAAAGCCGATCGACGTCGAAGCGATCCGCACCAAGGGCGGCGCGATGATCGGCGAGGCCGGCCGCATCCCGCTCGAAAAGGGGCAGGCGGTCCGCATCCGCCTCACCCGCCCGCTGGTCTATTCGCTGACGAGCGAGGAGGTCGGCAAGGAGACCAACTGGCTGTTGACGCTCGCCGACAAGATCCAGGCGACGCCGCTGCCGCTGATGATGTCGCGCAACATCACCGACCCGGCGCTCGCCAATATCGCGATTCCCTTCGCCAATCCTGGCATGCTGCACAAGCTCACGGATCCCGATGCAGGCGATATGCTCTACGTCGTCACCGCGCAGCGGCCGGTGCGCGGCTTCATCAAGCGGCAGGATCTCGTCGACCTCTCGCTGCTGGAATCCGCGCATGGCATCGCAATCCGGCCGAACTCCGACGAGATCGGCGTCGAGGTCGGCGCCGACAAGGTGATCCTCGGCAAGAAGGGCGGGCTGACGCTGTCGCCGGTCGACATCTCCGCCGAGCGGGCCCCGACGGCGGTGCGGCCGGTCTTCAGCCCCGAAGGCTGGCGCAAGGGCCAGTCGGAGAATTTCTGGGACCGTCAGAACGAATTGATGATGGCGATCTCGGCCGTCGAACCGGCACTGCGTTCCCTGCCGCGGCTCGATCTTGCGCAATTCTACATGTCGCGCGCGATGTATCACGAGGCGAAGGCCGTTACCGAATTGATGCTGGCCGATCCCCTCAACAAGGAGGAGAGCGGTGCGCTGATCATGCATGCGATTGCCAGCATCCTGATCGGCCGACCGGCGCAGGGCCTGAAGGATCTCGCCAATCCCGTGATCGGCAACAGCCACGATTCGCAGCTCTGGAAGGCGCTCGCCTATGCGCGCCAGGGCAAATGGGCGGATGCGCGCGAGAAGTTCAAGAACGTCGAATTCGCCATCGCCTCGCTGCCGCTCGACATCCAGCGCATCGTGACGATGGACGCGATGCGCGCATCGCTCGAGGTGAAAGATTATGCCGGCGCTTCCAAGCGCCGCAGCGAGCTCGAGGTGGTGGGTGTCCCGCCCGAGGCAGGGCCCGGCTTCGCGGTGCTGCGCGGGCGGCTCGCCGAGGCGCTCGGACACGACAAGGATGCGCTTGACGATTACCAACTCGCGGTCGCCTCGAGCGACCGTCCTGCTGCGGCCGAGGCCAAGCAGCTCGAGATCGCGCTGCGTCAGAAGCGCGACGAGATCGGCAAGGACGAGGCGCTGCGCGAGCTCGAGACGCTGTCGATGACGTGGCGCGGCGACGCGATCGAGGTCAGGACGCTGCAGATGCTGTCGCAGATGTATGCCGAGAGCGGGCGTTATCGGGATGCGCTCACCGCCGCGCGCACCGCGACGAGGCTCCAGCCCAACGCGGAAGCCTCGCGCCAGGCGCAGGACCTCGCATCGAATCTGTTCACGCAGCTATTCCTAGGGCCGAAGGGCGACGAATTGCCGCCCGTCGAGGCGCTCGGGATGTTCTACGAATTCCGGGAGCTGACGCCGATCGGCCGCCGCGGCGACGAGCTGATCCGTCGTCTCGCCGACCGTCTCGCCTCGATCGATCTGCTCGATCAGGCGGCCGAGCTGCTGCAATACCAGGTCGATCACCGCTTGGAGGGGGCGGCGCGCGCCCAAGTCGCCGCGCGGCTCTCCATGATCTATCTCGCCAACCGCAAGCCCGACATGGCGATCACCGCGCTGCGCGCGAGCCGCATCAGCGATCTCTCCGGCGAGCTCAGGCAGCAGCGCCTGCTCCTGGAGGCGCGCGCGCAGAGCGACGTCGGCCGTCACGATCTCGCGCTCGACATCGTCTCCAACGTCTCCGGGCGCGAAGTGCTGCGCCTCCGCTCCGACATCTTCTGGGCGGCGCGGCGCTGGCGTGAGGCCGCCGAGCAGATCGAGCTCTACTACGGCGAGCGCTTCCGCGACTTCAAGCCGCTCAATGCGGTCGAGAAGAGCGACATCATCCGCGCCGCCGTCGGTTACGCGCTCGCCGACGACTCGATCGGCCTGTCCCGCTTCCGAGAGAAATACGCGCCGCTGATGAGCGAGAGCGCCGACCGTCTCGCCTTCGACATCGCCAGCAAGCCGGCCGCGGCTTCCAGCGCCGAATTCGCCGAGATCGCGAAGCTGGCCGCCAGCGTGGATACGCTTGACGGCTTCCTGCGCGAGATGAAGCAGCGCTTCCCCGACGCCACGGCGCGAGCGCCTGGCTCGCCGCAGGTCAAGGACGAGTCCGACCACACCGGCTCGCTGCCCACAATTCCGGTCGTGCGTCAGATCAAGATGACGCGTTAGGGCTGGGGTGCCGCGCAAGGTGCGGCAAGCGATGGCTCTGCAATCTCGTCATTGCGAGCGGAGCGAAGCCAGGATCGTTCCACGGGCAGCCCGGATTCGCTTCGTCGCAAGAGCTCCTCGCAATGACGGGGAGAGGTCGAGAGCTATCGTTGAGAGCGGAGAGGATGCTTCGCTGACGTCGCCCGAGCTCATCCTCCCCCGTAACTCTGCACCAGGCTTCCGGCCACCAGCGACCAGCCGTCGACCAGGACGAAGAAGATCAGCTTGAACGGCAGCGAGATCGTGGCCGGGGGCAGCATCATCATGCCCATCGACATCAGCACCGATGCGACGACG
>DATLJJ010000469.1:0-4154 GCA_035538975.1 Sphingomonas sp.
CGACGGCGTGCCCCCGAACAGGTCGCTCAGCACGATCACGCCGCGGCCTTCGTCGACCCGTGCAATCGCTGCGGCGATATCCGCGCGGCGACCCTCCATGTCGTCCTCGGGGCCGATGCAGATCGGCTCGATCCGATCCTGCTTGCCCACCACATGCTCCATCGCGACGACGAACTCCTCCGCGAGTCGCCCGTGCGTCACGAGTACCAAACCGATCATTCTCTAACTCCGACCCCTCATATGGCGACCGGGGCCCCTTCCAATGAGTCCTGTGGCGCGGTCTGCAGATCGCGGTGGCGCACCGTGGGCGAAAAACCCTCTTCGCGCAACCGCCGCGCCATCCGCTCGGCGACGTGGACCGAGCGGTGCCGGCCGCCCGTACAGCCGAACGCGATGGTCACATAGGCCTTTCCTTCGGCCTGGTAGCGGGGGAGGAGAAACAGCAGCAGCGCCTCGATCTGCGCCATCGCTTCGGCATAGGCCGGGTCCTCGACGATATAGTCGGAAACGTCGGCATCCTGGCCCGTTCCGGGACGGAGCGTCGGCACCCAGTGCGGATTGCGCAGGAAGCGCATGTCGAACACCAGATCGGCGTCGCGCGGCAGCCCGCGGGCGAAGCCGAAGGAGGCGACGGTGATCACCGTGCGCCCCAGACCTTCGGGCATGAAGGTGGAGCGGATCTGCTGCGCCAGCTCGTTCGACGACATGCGCGTGGTGTCGATCAGCCGGTTGGACCAGCGGCGCAGCGGCGCGAGCAGGTCGCGCTCGCGGGCGATGCCGTCGACGGCCGGACGGTCCTGCGCCAGCGGGTGGCGGCGGCGCGTCTCCGAATAGCGGCGCTCGAGCTCGGTCTCGGAGCATTCGAGGAACAGCGTGCCGACATGGTGGCCGTATTCGCTGCTCAGCTTCTTGATGCGCCGCACGATGCTCTCAGCGTCGAAGCCGCGTGTCTGGGTGCCGATACCGATGGCGAGCGGGCGATCGCCGTCGTCGCTGCCCTCGCCGGGCGCAGTGTCTAGCAGGCGGTTGAGGAGGAGGAGGGGGAGGTTGTCGACGACTTCCCACCCCAGGTCCTCGAGCGTTCGCAGCACCGTCGACTTGCCCGCACCGGACATGCCGGTGACGAGCAGGATATTCTTGGGCTTCCGGCTGCTCACCTGGGCGTGCGTCCCAGTGCCAGCTCGACCTTGATCGGTGCGGAGGGTTCGAGCGCGGCGAGCGGCAGCACCGGCACGTCGACGCCCGCGATGCGCCGCTTGCGCGCGTCGTCGGGGAAGCGCGGGGGCGAATCGAGGATGACGATCAACAGGTCCACGGGCACGCGCTCCGCATGGGGCATCTCGACAATGCCCAGCCCGCGCACTTCGATCCGCCCTGCGGCCTGCGCGGTCGGGCTGGCGATCAGCGCGCCGTCCTGGCGCTGGCAGATCACCTGCTCGTCGGCGACCAGCCTCGCCCCGCGGTCGATCAGCCGCAGCGCGAGGTCGGACTTGCCCTCGCCCGAGCGGCCCTCGATCAGCACCGCGCGGCCGTCGATCGCGACGCAGGTGCCGTGCACCGTTTCCGAAGAGACTTCCGGGAGCGCCATCAATCGCGCTCCACCAATGGCAGACGAACCACGAACCGCGCTCCCCCCAATCGATCCTCCCGAACTTCCACCCCGATGCTCCCCTGATGGCCTTCGACAATCGTCCGCGCGATGGCAAGGCCGAGACCCGAATGCTGGCCGAAGGCTTCGCTCTCCGGCCGCACCGAATGGAAGCGGCGGAAGATCGCATCGCGCGATTCCTCCGGCACTCCGGGACCCTCGTCCTCGACCCGCACGGTCAGCATGTCGCCGTCGCTATAGGCCGAAATGGTGACCAAACCCCCATCGGGCGAAAAGGAAATCGCATTGTCGATGAGATTGTCGAACACGCGCTCGAGCCGCGCGCCTTCGCCGAGCACCGGCAGGGGCTCGCGCGGGCGATGCTCGAAGACGATGCGGATCCCGCGCGGCAGCCCGCGCGTCTCGCGCTGCGCAATCAGCGCGGCGATCATCGCGTCGAGGTCGACCGGCTCGAAGGTGGCGCGGCTGAGCTGGGCATCGAGGCGCGAGGCGTCGGAGATGTCGGTGATCAGCCGGTCGAGCCGATGGACGTCGTCGCGCACGATCGCGAGCAGCCGTTCCTGCAGCGCGGGATCCTTGACGTTGGACAGTCCCTCGACCGCGGAGCGCAGCGAGGCGAGGGGGTTCTTGAGCTCGTGCGTCACGTCGGCGGCGAAGCTCTCGGTCGCGTCGATCCGCGCGCGCAGCGCCTGGCTCATGTCGGAGATGGCACGCGCAAGCAGGCCGATCTCGTCGCTCCTTTCGGGGAGGCGCGGCACCACCACTTCGCGCGCACGCCCGAGTCGAACGCGCACCGCGGCGCGTGCGAGGCGGCGCAGCGGCTGCACGATCGTGCGCGCGAGGAACAGCGAGAGCAGGATCGAGACGAGCGCGACGACGGCGAGCACCACGCTCAGCCGCAGGCGTTCGGTACGCACGGTGCGGGTGATGTCGCGGGCGTTGGCGGTGGTCATCACCACGCCGAGCTGGGTGATCGGCGCGGCGGCGGTGATCACCGGCGTGCGGTCCGGCGCGCGCCATACGCTGGCGGGGGTGCCGTGCGTCTGGCGCGCAGTCTCGACATCGGGCCATTCGAGCCCCTGATCGCGCGGGCGCTCGCGATAGAGCGGCACGCGCGTGGCGCCGGCCACGGTGTCGATCACCGCATCGAGGAAGCGCGCCACCGATTGGCCCCACGGGTCCTTGTCCGGATCGCGGAGCACCAGGTTGCGCAGGCCCAGCTCATGGCTGTCGGTGACCATCTTGCCGTTCTCGTCGAACAGGCGGATGCGGTTGCCGGTGTCGCGCGCGAGGCTGAGGACGAGCAGGTTGCGGCGTTCGGGCGTGGCCGATGCGACTGCCTGCGCGATCAGCCGCACCTCGCGCCGCGCCTGGGCCACGCGGCTGTCGACCATTCGGCTGCGATAGGAATCGAGATAGGAGAACCCGCCGCCCAGCAGCGCGAGCGCGAAGATGTTGACCGCCAGAATCCGCGGCGTGAGGCTGACGCGGCTGGACCATTTGAGCGCGAGGTCGCGCTCGCTATTCGTCCGAGAAACGGTATCCGGCGCCATAGAGCGTTTCGATAGCATCGAACTCGGGATCTACCTGCCGGAATTTCCGCCGTACGCGCTTGATGTGGCTGTCGATGGTGCGGTCGTCGACATAGATGTCGTCCTGATAGGCCGCGTCCATCAGCTGATTGCGCGTCTTCACGATGCCCGGACGCTGCGCCAGCGTCTCGAGGATAAGGAACTCGGTGACGGTGAGCGTCACATTGGTGCCGTTCCAGGTGACGCGGTGGCGCGCCGGATCCATCGTCAGCCGGCCGCGGACCAGCACTTCGGGCGGTTCCGCCTCGGCGCCATCCGCGCTCGGCTGGGTCGCCTCGGTACGGCGCAGGATCGCCCGGATGCGCGCGATCAGCAGCCGCTGGCTGAAAGGCTTGGCGATATAGTCGTCCGCGCCCATCGCGAGGCCCAGCGCCTCGTCGAGTTCATCGTCCTTGCTGGTGAGGAAGATGACCGGAATCGCGCTCTTCTCGCGCAGGCGGCGCAGCAGCTCGAGCCCGTCGAGCTTGGGCATCTTGATGTCGAGCACGGCGAGATCGGGCGGATTGTCGATCAGCGCCTTGAGCGCGCTTTCTCCATCCGAATAGACGCGCGTCAGAAAGCCTTCGGTCTGGAGCGCGATGGACACGGAAGTGAGGATGTTCCGGTCGTCGTCGACCAGCGCGATCGTCGCACTCATGCGGACAGCGGGGCGGAGCTGAGAGGCATCGACGAAAGGAGTAGACCAACTTTCCTGCACGCTCAATCGGCTGACAGCGTTTACCAGCATTGACCACTTTTCTGATGGTCCCATATGGCGGGATCAGGTGCGTACCCGGGCTCAGAAATCGGGATGCTGGATTATGTCCATGGGGAGAATTTGCGTGACGGAGCGTCGATCGTCTCACGGTCTCGATGTGCAAGGCATCGAGACTACGGCCGAGCTTTTCTGGAATTTGGGCACTGCGCCGCTCGTCGAGCATGCAGTGCGGCGGGGAGAGGGAAGGCTCGCCAAA
>DATLJJ010000470.1:0-3136 GCA_035538975.1 Sphingomonas sp.
CGGCGCGCACCGTGGCGAGACCCGGCCCCTGCGCAAAGAACGAGCTGCGATAAGCCGCGGCGACGAGCTCGGCGCAGCCCTTGCTGCTGCTATAGGGATCGTGCCCGCCCATCGGATCGCTCTCGCGATAGGGCCAGACCCATTCGCGGTTGTCGTAGCATTTGTCGCTCGTCACGCAGACGATCGCCTTGACGTCCGACGCACGCCGCGCCGCCTCGAGCAGGTGCACGGTACCCATCACATTGGTCGCATAGGTCTCGACCGGCTCGCGATAGGAGAGCCGCACCAGCGGCTGCGCGGCGAGATGGAAGATCACTTCGGGCCGCGAGGATTCGACCACCTCGCTGACCGCGGCGAGGTCGCGGATATCGCCTTCGTGATGGTGGACCAGCTCGCCGATCCGCGCCGCCTCGAACAGGCTCTGCTCGCCCGCGGGCGGCTGCAGCGCGAAGCCCGTCACTTCGGCGCCGAGCGCGTCGAGCCACAGGCTCAGCCAGCTTCCCTTGAACCCCGTGTGGCCCGTGACGAGCACCCGCCGACCGCGCCAGCCGCTCACCAGCGCTTCCACGGCGCGTTCCCCGATTTCCAGAGTTCGTCGAGATAGAGCTTGTCGCGCAGCGTATCCATCGGCTGCCAGAAGCCTTCGTGCCGATAGCCCATCAGTTCGCCGCCCCGCGCCAGGCGTTCCAGGGGGCCGGACTCCCAGACGGTGTCGGGGCCGTCGACCAGATCGAGCACCGACGGGTCGGCGACAAAGAAGCCACCGTTGATCTGGCCCCCGTCGCCCGCCGGCTTTTCCTTGAAGTCGATCACCTTGCCGGCATCGAACTCGAGCGCACCGAAGCGGCCCGGCGGCGACACCGAAGTGATCGTCGCGCGCTGGCCGTGGGACTTGTGGAAATCGACAAGCGCGCCGACATCGATATCAGCAACGCCGTCGCCATAAGTGAAGCAGAAGGGCTCGTCGGGATCGAGATACGGCCGGATCGCCGCCAGCCGACCGCCGGTCATCGTCGTCGCGCCGGTCTCCACCAGCGTGATCCGCCACGGCTCGCTGCGGGCATAGTGCACCTCCATGCCGTTGCCGCCGCGCAGGTCGATCGTCACATCGGAGGTGTGGAGGAAATAGTTCGCGAAGAACTCTTTGATCAGATAGCCCTTATAGCCAAGACACACGACGAAGTCGTTGAATCCGCTCGCCGAATAGATCTTCATGATGTGCCAGAGGATCGGCATGCCGCCGATCTCGACCATCGGTTTCGGCCGCACCGACGTTTCTTCGCCGAGCCGGGTACCCAAACCGCCGGCCAGGATTACGGTTCGCATCGTCACTCCACGTCATCGCTTCAGCACGATGACGGAAGCCTTGCCCCCAGCCCGTAAGCCCGCAGCCACCGATCGCTGGATCTTGCGCGGCGTCCTGCTCTCGATCCTGCTGCTCGCCGCGGTGCTCAGGATCCGCGGGATAGGTTTCGGCCTGCCCGCGCTCAACGATCCCGACGAGCCGCTGTTCATGATGACTGCGCTCGACATGCTGCGCAGCCACAGCCTCAATCCGGGCTGGTTCGGCCATCCCGGCACGATCACCCTCTACAGCCTGGCGCTGATCAGCCTCGCGGTCGCATCGATCGGCATCGCGAGCGGCCATTTCGCCGATGCGCACGCCTTCGTGGGCGCGGTCTATGCCGATCCAGCCATCCTCTTCCTCCCGGCCCGACTGTTCTTCGCCGTCTGCGGCGTCGCTTGCGTCTACCTGACCTGGCGCCTCGGCCGGCGAGTGGGCGGTGCGCGCACCGGCCTGATCGCGGCCGCCTTTCTCGCGGTCAACGCGCTGCACATCGACTATTCGCAGCTCATCCGTACGGACATACAGGCGAGCCTGTTCATGCTGCTCTGCGCGGGGGCGACGCTCTCGATCGCCGAGCATGGGCGCCTTCGCGACTATCTGATGGCGGGCGTGTTCGTCGGACTGGCCTGCGCGACCAAATGGCCCGCCGCGGCGATTGCCCTCGGCCCCCTGGCAGTCGGGTCATGGCGTATCGTCCATGGGCATGGTGACTCGCGCAAGCTCCTGCTTTTCATCGGCGCCGCGGTGGCGACGCTGCTGCTGGCCTCCCCTTACCTCCTGCTCGATTATCCCGCCGTGATGCGCGATCTCGCCGGTGAAGCGCGGCCCACGCATCCCGGTGCGACCGGACAGCTCCTGCTCGCCAATCTGGCCTGGTATGTGCGCTATCCCCTCGCCGGTTCCTTCGGGACCGGCGGCGCCCTGCTCGCAGCGGCAGGAGCATTCCTGATCGCGCGCGGCAACCGTACCGCGGCGCTGGCGCTGGGTCCGGGCATCGCGGCCTTTCTTCTCCTGATCGCAATGCAGGCGCTGCGCTGGGAGCGCTGGTTGCTACCGCTGCTGCCATTCGCGGCGATCGCAGCGGCGTATGCGCTGTCCGCAGCCGCAGAGGCCGTGCGATCCCGAACCAGACGCCCGCTGCCCCTGCTGGAGCCGCTTGCAACCCTGCTGCTTCTCCTGCCCATGCTGCAGTCGACACAGATCCGCGCGATCACGCGCGCCAACGACACCCGCCAGCTCGCCAGCGCATGGCTCCGCACCAACGCGCCGCCGGGAAGCACCATCCTGGTCGAACACGCGGCGATCGACCTGCTCGCGGGTCCGTGGACGCTGCTGTTCCCGCTGGGGAACGCGGGATGCGTCGACGCCCGCGCCGTGCTCGCCGGCCGCATCCGCTATGCGAGCGTCGAGACGCTGCGCTCCGGCAGTCCCGTGGTCGACCTTGGCAGTGTCGATCCCGCGCGCCTCGATAGCTGCCGCGCGCGCTTTCTCGTCCTCAGCCACTTCGACCGCTATTCGGCCGACCATTCGGCGCAGTCGCAGCGATATCTCGCCCTGACGCACGGAGCAGCCCTGCGCCACCAGATCGCGCCGATAGCCGGAGAGCGCGGCGGGCCGATGATCTTCATCTTCGAGCGCAGGAATCGGCCGTCCCGCTCTCCAGAACCCGGTCACCGCCTTGGATCGGCGCGCGCGGAGTGGCATGGAGCAGCTTTCTGCGATCACCGCCAAGGGCCGCCCACCGATGAACAATGTTGATATCGATCGCCTCGTGTCGATCATGGCGCG
>DATLJJ010000471.1:0-4302 GCA_035538975.1 Sphingomonas sp.
CGTGCAGGCGGAAGGGCACGCCGATTGCGCCGCGCGCTGCCGTCAGCGCGCACATGCCCGGAGTCATGCGCCCGGATAGCGCGTCAGCAGATCGATACCCGGCAGATACGGCTCACCCCGGAAATTGATTGCGTTGCCGAACCGTCCCGCGCAGGTCGCCAGCCGCTTGTCGCACCCCTCGATCAACTCGACGAGCGCCCCCGCTCCCGCAAAGCGCGGCGGTCGACGCAGCGTCAGCCCTGTCCCTTCCGAGTGCATGATCGCATCCTCCAGCCCGGAATTTGCGCCGCCAAACCACCGTAATCGCCCACCCCCGTAGGCGTTCGGCTCGGGTTCGGGATCGTCGAGCACCAGCGCCTCGTCGTTGGCCCCGACGACACGCGCGAACCGCCGGCGCCCCGCCATCGCCACACGGCAGCGCCTGTCGCCGAGCGCGGCACGGCAATCGGGTGAAGTCTCTTCGACGACCGGTCGCTCGAGCAGTGCCGCCCTCCCGCGCAGCTCGGCGGTAAGCACGCCCCCGGCGGTCTCGATCGCCCCGATCATTCCCTCGCCGAGGGCGACGCGTTCGAGCGGATCCCTCCAGTCGGTCGCGAACAACACCACCCGCGCCCCGTCCCAGCGCCCTGCGAGCAGATCCGCCGCCGAGATCGCTTCGCCGGTCAGCGCCCCGGTCACGTCCATGCTGTCGGCCTCGAGGCTCGCGCTGCGCACGATCGCACTGGGCGTCATTCCCGGCGCGGCGCGATAGACGAGCCCGTCGATCTCCAGGTCGCGGTCGTGCGCGGTGAGGCCGATCGTCACGCCATCGCGCCGCTCGACGCGCCAGCACAAGGCCACGGTGGTGAGTTCGCTGTCCAGGAAGCTCATTCGCGCACCTCCACCAGCGGCACGCTCGCTGCCGCCCCGGCCAAGAAGGTCGCGCGGCTCACGCGCAGCCTGTCTTCGGCAAAGCGCACCGGCACGTCGAAGACGAAGCTCGCGGCAACGCTTTCCGGGCTGGCTGAAGTGAGCCTGCGCTTCGCCGGGTACGCAGCCGTGTTCGACCGGCCCGACCGGGGCGGCGATGTGGTGCGGCCCGGGGCTTTCAGGGCGAAAGGTTCGGTCCCGCTGCTGTGGCAGCACCAGGGCGCGCCGGTAGGCGCGGTCGAACGGCTGCAGGAGGATCGGCGCGGACTGCGCGTGATCGGGCGCGTCGAGGACAAGGCGCTGGCAGAGGCGGTGCGCCGCGGCGCGGTGACCGGCCTCTCCTTCGGATACCGGGTGCGCGAGGCGCGGCATGGAGCGAAGCGCGAGCTGCTCGAGGTGCAGCTGATGGAAGTGAGCCTGGTCACGAACCCGATGCAGCCGCTGGCGCGGGTGCATGCGGTGGTGGGCGATTGAGATTTCACGTGGGGAGAAGGCGAATGACGGACAGTGTAGCGGATGCGCTCGAGGCGAGCTTCGAGGGGGTGGAAGCGGCAGGACTGCCGCCGGTGCGGCCGATGCTGGAAGGCGGACGGCCGGTGACGGGGGCGGGCTTCGAAAGCTTTCTGCGCGGCGGCGCGGGGGCAGTGGAAGTGAAGGCGCTGTCGGGCACGAGTGACGCCGCCGGCGGGCTGGCAGTGCCCGAGGAGATCGACGCGCGGATCGATGCGACGCTCAAGAGCATCTCGCCGATCCGCTCTATCGCCAATGTGGTAAAAGTCGGCACCTCCGGATACCGCAAGCTGGTTAGCAGTGCAGGGTTCGAGAGCGGCTGGGCGGGCGAGAGCGACCCGCGCGACGAGACCGACACGCCGGTGTTCAACGAAGTCGCGCCGCCGATGGGCGAGCTCTACGCCAACCCGGCGGCGAGCCAGACGATGCTCGACGATGCTGCGTTCGACGTGGAGCAGTGGCTGGCCGGCGAGATCGCGCGCGAGTTCGCCGTGGCGGAGGGTGCGGCCTTCGTGAGTGGCAACGGCGTGAACAAGCCGAAGGGTTTCCTGCAGGCGCCGACCGCGCTGA
This sequence comes from Sphingomonas sp., assembly GCA_035538975.1. Taxonomy (GTDB): domain Bacteria; phylum Pseudomonadota; class Alphaproteobacteria; order Sphingomonadales; family Sphingomonadaceae; genus Sphingomonas. The sequence continues at coordinate 1,990 of DATLJJ010000471.1, forward strand.
CGACTGACGCGACGCGGCCCTTCGGCACGCTCCAGCATGTGCTGAGCGGCGCGGCGGGGGCATTCGCGGCGAACCCCGAGGAGAAGCTGATCGACCTGGTCCAGGCGCTGCGTGCGCCCTATCGGCAGGGCGCGTGCTGGGTGATGAACTCGGCGACGCTGGCGCGCATCCGCAAGATGAAGACGAGCGACGGCGCCTTCCTGTGGGTGCCGGGGATCGCCGCGGGTCAGCCGGCGACGCTGCTCGGCTATCCGGTCGTCGAGACCGAGGACATGCCCGACATCGCGGCCAATGCGCTCTCGATCGCGTTCGGCAACTTCAAGGCCGGATACCTGATCGCCGAGCGCAGCGAGACGCAGATCCTGCGCGATCCCTATCGCGGGACGATCCTCCATTATGTCGGGATGAGCCATTATTTCAGGCTCCAGGCGCTTTATGGCGGCTATTACGTCAGCCTGGGTGCAAGCGCGCTCAACGTTGCGTGCGTGGCGTGGCACCGGGACTTCGCGGCGCGGGCGAAGGCGCTCGGCTATGACGTGATCTGGTCGCTCTCCTATGAACTGCTCGACCAGCATTGCTGGAACGACTGGAAGCAGCGCGCGGCCGACGGCTCGCCCGGGCTCACCGGATGGAGCCCGCCCTCGGCGCTGCTCTCGCCGGCGCATTCGGGCGCAATGAATTATCTGCGCGCAGTAGCGCTGGCGTTCGTGGGGATCGCCATGGCGGCGGGGCTGCCGGTCAGGTTCCAGGTGGGTGAGCCCTGGTGGTGGGTGATGCCCGACGGTCGGCTGTGCATCCACGACGATGCGACGCGCGCGGCGCTGGGCGATCCGCCCGAGCAGAATCTGCGCGGCAGTCCCGATCCGGCGGTGCTCGATACGGCGGGCGGGCTGCTCGCGGCTTCGACATTGGCGCTGCGGGATGCGGTGCGGGGCGCGGCACCCGGAGCGCAGATAATGCTGCTCGCCTATTTGCCGACGGTCCTCGACCGGACCATGCCCGAGCTCAAGCGCGCGAACCTGCCGGTCGGCTGGGCCCGGCCGGCGTTCGATCTGCTTCAGCTCGAGGATTATGACTGGGCGGCGGCGGGCAATGTAGCGGCGAGCGCGAAGGGCGTGGCGCTGGCCGAGGCGCGCCTCGGCTATCCGGTCGGGGAGCAGCACTATCTGGCGGGCTTCGTGCTGCGGAGCGAAGACAAAAGCCAATGGCGGAACATCGCGGACGCGGCGGCGCGCGGGCGACGACATGGTGTCGCGGAGACCTTCATCTGGGCCCTGCCGCAGGTGCTGCGCGACGGCTTCGTGCATTTCGGTCAGGAGGAAGATGTGGAGGCGTTCGACGACGTACTCTTCCCGCTCGCGCTGGGACGCGAGGCGCAAGTGATTCCCGAAGTATCGACGGCGGTGGTGACGAGCGCGGGCGGGCGCGAAGTGCGAAACGCCGAATGGGCGGAAGCGCGGACCAGCTACGATGTGGGGCCGGGCGTGCGCTCCGAAACGGACATCGCCGAGCTGCTCACCTTCTTCCGCGCGCGCATGGGACCGGCACGCGCCTTCCGTCTGCGCGACCCGTTCGACTGGCAAGCCACGGGCGAAGCGATCGGAACCGGCGATGGCGCCAACGCTGTATTCGCGCTGGTCAAACATTATGGCGGCAACGTGCGGCGGATCACGCGCCCGGTAGCGGGAAGCGTGCGCGTGGAAGTGGACGGCGCGGCCGTCGACTTCGCTCTGGGGCCCGGCGGAGTGGTCACGCTCGACGAAGTGCCGGCGCCCGGGGCAAGCCCAGCTTCACCGCCAGTCCCACCAGCAGCAGCGCCGCCGCCATCCGCCCCGCCCATTCGAACCCCGCCTTGAGCACCGAGCGCTTGGCATCGCGCCAGGCCCCGAGCAGCTCGCGCAGCTCCCCCATGTCCCTGGCCGCCGCCGCATCGTCGAGCCCCAGCTTGGTGAGCGCGCGCTGCGCTCCCAGCTCGCCCGCCTCCTCCGCAATCGCACGCAGCGTTGTCAGCTCCGCACCCTCGGAGCGCGCCTGTTCCATCAGCTGCGCAAGCAGCATCTCGTCCGCCATCGCTCTTCTCCCGATTTGCGGCGCGCCTCCGCCCTGCCTAGGCTTGGGCTATGCGCCGCCATTTCTTCGCTGTTTCGGCTGTAGTCCTCGCGCTCACCGCCGCGCTGCTCGTCTGGCTCCTTACGAGCGACTTCGTAGAGATCGACACGTGCCTCGATGCCGGCGGCGCCTGGAATGCGCAGAGCCGCACTTGCCGCGGGCTCAACCGAGCCCCAGCAGAGCACGCTTCTCTTCGGCGGTAAG
>DATLJJ010000472.1:0-10279 GCA_035538975.1 Sphingomonas sp.
CGCTGGGTGCGCTTGCCGGCGTGCTGACGTGGAAAGTGACTAAGCGAGTGGTGCCCGCGGCGCTGGTGCTGGGCGCGGTCGCTTATGGCGTGCACAAGCTGACGCAGAACGCGAACCCGCCGGTCTGACTTGACGCGGGGCGGGTCGGCACGCCAAAGGCGCCCATGCCCCACCGCACCGAGAACGACCCCCATAAATTCCGCCGCCGCGGCGTGCTCTTCGTCCTGTCCTCGCCTTCGGGCGCGGGAAAGTCGACGATCGCGCGCAAGCTGTTGGCCGCCGATCCCCACCTCGAGATGTCGGTTTCCTACACCACGCGGCCCATGCGCCCCGGCGAGCGGGACGGCGTCGACTATCATTTCGTCGACCTCGAGAAGTTCCGCGAAATGGTGTCGAATCACGAGTTCCTCGAGTGGGCGCACGTCTTCGATCACCGCTACGGCACGCCCAAGGCGACCGTGGACCAGATCCTCGCCTCGGGCCGGGACGTGCTGTTCGACATCGACTGGCAGGGCGCGCAGCAGCTCTTCCAGCTGGCCGGCGGCGACGTCGTGCGCGTCTTCATCCTGCCGCCGTCCTTCACCGAGCTTCACGAGCGTCTCAAGCGCCGTGCCACCGATTCGGAGGCCGTGATCGATGCCCGCATGGCGCGCGCGGCCAACGAAGTGAGCCACTGGGACGGCTATGACTATGTCCTCGTCAACGACGAGGTCGAGCAATGCTATGAATCGGTGCACACGATCCTGAAGGCCGAACGGCTCCGCCGCTCGCGCCAGACCGGGCTGATCGGCTTCATCCGCGGGCTGATGAAGTAGCGCCTGGCTCCGACCTGGCGCCTCTTACTTCGCCGCGCTCACGCGCCACACCTTGTTGCCGGCATCGTCAGCCACCAGCAGCGCGCCGGTGGCGTCGGTGATCACGCCGACGGGACGCCCGCGCGCGGTCTTGCCGTCGGGGGCGAGGAAGCCGGTGAGCACATCGACCGGCTTGGTGCCGCGGCCCGGGAAGCCGTCGCCGGTGAAGGGCACGAAGACGACCTTGTAGCCCGACGGCGGCTGGCGGTTCCACGAGCCGTGCAGCCCGATGAAAGCGCCGCTGGCCCAGTTGGGCCCGAGCCGCGCATCGGCTGCGAAGGTCAGACCCAGCGGTGCGGTGTGCGCACCAAGCGCGAAGTCCGGGCGGCGGGTATATTCGCGAAGGTCAGGCCGCTCGGGCGTGACGCGCTTGTCGACATAGCCGCCCCAGAAATTCCACGGCCAGCCATAGAAGGCGCCGAGGTCGACACGCGTCAGGAAGTCCGGCGGCATGTCCGATCCGAGCATGTCGCGCTCATTGACGACGGTCCACAGCGCGCCGCTGTTCGGCTCGAAGGCCATGCCGTTGGGATTGCGCAGCCCCCAGGCATAGACGCGTGCCGTCCGGGTGTCCGGGAAGACCTGGATGATCATCGCACGGCCGCCGCGCGTACCCTGGGCGGGCGAGCCGCCGGCGTAGATCGAACCCTCCGCCTCCAGGCCGTTCTCGGCGATGTTCGACGAGGAGCCGATGCTGACGAACAGGCTCTTGCCGTCGGGCGCCGCAACGACGTTGCGCGCCCAATGATTGCCGCCGCCGGCGAGTTCGTAGACCTTCTCCGGCTTGGCGGTGATCTGCGTCTGGCCGGGCTGGTAGGGGAAGCGCACCAGCGCGTCGGTGTTGGCGACGTAGAGCCAGTTGCCGACCAGTGCCATGCCGAAGGGCGAGTTGAGCCCGGTGAGGAAAGCCGAGCGCTGGTCCGCCACGCCGTCGCCGTTGGTGTCGCGCAGCAGCGTGATGCGGTTGGCGGAAGGCACGTCGGCGCCGGCCTGGTTGAGCAGGATCCCCATCACCCAGCCAGTGATGCCGCCGCCCTCGCGCGGGGGCGAGTTGGTCTCGGCCACCAGTACGTCGCCGTTGGGCAGGCGGTAGAGCCAGCGCGGATGATCGAGCTTGTCGGCGAAGGCCGCGACCTGGAGCCCCGCCGCGGGCGTCGGCTTCTCGCCCGCCGCCCAGCCGACCGGCTTTGCGATGCCGACCGTCGGGATCTCCTGCGAGCGCGTCTCGGTGAGCTGGGGCACGCGGCCCGTGACCGCCTGCTCGCTCAACCGCGCCCGGTCCGGCCGGCTCAGCCACCAGAAGACTGCGCCCGCCACGACGAGCAGCACCACAAGGGCGATCAGGAGGCGCTTCAACATCGGAATCATTCCTCGGCGGGGGCGAGTTGCTTGGGTGGGTGAAGGCGCAGGCGATTGACCTTGCGCGCATCGGCATCGATCACTTCGAGTTTCCAGCCGCTGTCGTGCTCCAGGCATTCGCCGGTAGAGGGAACACGCCCGGCGAGCACGAAGGCGAGGCCGCCGATCGTGTTGACGTCCTCCTCGACGTCGCCCAGCCGCGGGTCGACCGTCTCGGCGACATCCTCCAGCTCGGCGCGGGCATCGGCTTCCCAGCCGCCGCCGTCGATCGGCACGAGCAGCGCGGTCGGCGCCTCGTCATGCTCGTCCTCGATATCGCCGACGATCTCCTCGATCAGGTCCTCGATCGTGATCAGCCCCTCGGTGCCCGAATATTCGTCGAGCACGATCGCAAGGTGCGTGCGCCGGACGCGCATCTGCGCGAGCAGGTCGAGCGCGCCCATCGATTGGGGAACGTAGAGCGGCTGGCGGATCAGCCCGGCGATGCTCGGCGGGTGCGGCGCGCCCTTCGCCAGTATCTCGAACACGTCCTTGATGTGGACCATGCCGACGACGGTATCGAGCGCCTCGCGATAGACGGGCAGGCGGCTGTGGCCGGCTTCTGCGAAGAGCTGGACAAGGTCGGCGAAGCTGGTGCCTTCCTCCACTGCGACGATGTCGGCGCGCGGCACGCCCATGTCGCCCGCGTCGCGCTCGCCGAAATGGAGCAGGTTCTTGAGCATCTGCCGCTCGATGGGCGCCAGGTCGCCCGCGGGGGCGCGGCCGCCCTCGTCCTCATGCTCGTCGATCGCCTCCTCGATGCGATCGCGGAGCGTCTCTTCATGTTCCTCGCCGAACAGCAGGGTGCGGATGCTCCGCCATATGCCGCCGGATTCGTTCTGGGTCTCGTGGTTGCCGGTACTATGTCCGGTACTACTGGGGCCCTCGGGCATGTTCGTGTTCAGTCCTCGCGCACGGGATAGGGATCGTGCAGGCCCAGCTTGGAGAGCGCGGCGCGCTCCATATCCTCCATCGCCTCGGCCTCGGCGTCCCCCATATGGTCATAGCCTAGCAGATGGAGCGTGCCATGAACAATCAGGTGCGTGGCATGATCTGCGACGCTGACGCCGCGCTCCCCGGCTTCCGCCGCGCAGACGCCGTGCGCGAGCACGATGTCGCCCAGGATGACTTCGCCGTCATCGCTGTTCTGCGTCACTGTCTCGAGCAGGTCGGGCTGGATCATCGGGAAGGACAGCACATTGGTCGGCTTGTCCTTGTTACGATACTCACGGTTGAGGGTGCGGACCTCCTCGTCCGACGTCAGCCGAACCGCGACTTCGATCACGGCGTCCCAGCCGATCCATTCGGCGAAGGGCGTCTCGGCGATCGCCGCCTCGGCAGCACGCGCGGCGAGTTCTTCCCACTCGCCCTCGGGCCAGGGGGATTCGGGAAGGGCGGCGACGTCAAGCATCGTGGCCCTCATAGGCGTCGACGATCCGCCCCACGATCGGGTGGCGCACCACGTCGGCCGCGGTGAAGCGGCACATCGAAATGCTCTCGATCCCTTCGAGCCGCGTGACGGCGTCGTTGAGGCCGGAGGCGCCGGGGCCGCCGGGCAGGTCGACCTGCTTGGGGTCGCCGCAGATCACCATCCGGCTGTTCTGGCCGAACCGCGTGAGGAACATCTTCATCTGCGCGGGCGTGGTGTTCTGGGCCTCGTCGAGGATCACGAAGGCGTCGGAGAGCGTGCGGCCGCGCATGAAGGCGATCGGCGCGATCTCGATCTCGCCCGACGCGATGCGCCGCTCGACCTGCTCGGGCGGCATGCAATCGTAGAGCGCGTCGTAGATCGGGCGGAGATAGGGGTCGACCTTCTCCTTCATGTCGCCGGGCAGGAAGCCGAGCCGCTCGCCGGCCTCGACCGCGGGGCGCGAGAGGATCAGGCGCTGCACCGAACCCGTCATCAGCTGCGCCACCGCCTGGGCGACGGCGAGATAGGTCTTGCCGGTGCCGGCCGGCCCCAGCGCGAAGATCATGTCGTTGGACACGAGCTCGCGCATGTAATGCGTCTGCGCGGCCGAGCGTGGCACGATGGTCTTGCGCCGCGTGCGGATCATGATCGGCGGATTGCCTTCGCCGCTCGGCTCGGCGCGGATGATGCCGGTGAGCGTGGGCTCGTTCGACATGGCGATCACGGCATCGACCAGCCCGCCGTCGATCTCCTCGCCGCGGATCACCCGGCTGTGGAGCTCCTGGAGCACTTCGCGCGCATGCGCGACCGCCTCCGCGCTGCCCTCGATCAGCACGCGCTGGCCGCGGGCGTGGATGTACACGCCCAGCCGCTCCTCGAGCATCAGCAGGTTCGAATCATATTCGCCGAAGAGCTGCGGCAGGAGCTGGGGCTTGTCGAAGGTCACCTCGACCCGGGAACGTTCGCCGGACTGGGCAGGGACAGGCTTGCGGCTCATGCGGCTCCTTGCGACTGGAAGGCGAAGGGGAGGGCGTCCGTCGCTGCCCTTCGCGGAAGATTCATGCGGGCCATCAGGGCCAAACCGGAGCGGAGGGCTGGGGTTCCGTTACGCATGAGTCGCGAGCGAGGATGGCAGACGGAATCCGGTTTTGACAGGGGAGGGTGGCACGCTCCGGCGAATAATTCCGCCGTGTGACGGACGGGCGACAGGGGAGCGGGGCGGGCCGGTTCAAATCCGTCACCCCGGCACGAGGCCGGGGCGACGAGTAGGGTTCAGGCCGCCGCCTTCACGCGCTCCACGCCGGCGAGCGAGTTGGGGCCCGCGTCGACGATGTCGACCTCGACCAGATCGCCGATCTTCGCGTCGGTCGCGAGGTGGACCGACTGGAGCCAGGGCGACTTGCCGAGCATCTGCCCGGGCTTGCGGCCGGGGCGCTCGATCAGGACCGGGCAGGTCTTGCCGATCGTCGCGGCATTGAACGCTGCCTGATCGCGGTTGAGCGCGGCCTGGAGGCGCTGGAGGCGCTCGTCCATTACTTCGGCGGCGATGAAGCCGTCGGTCATCTCCGCCGCGGGCGTGCCGGGCCGCGGGCTGTACTTGAAGCTGAAGCACTGGGCATAGCCGACCGCGTCGACGAGACTCAGCGTCTCCTCGAACTCGGCGTCGGTCTCGCCGGGGAAGCCGACGATGAAGTCGCCCGAGAGCGCGATGTCGGGCCGGGCGGCGCGGACGCGGTCGAGGATGCGCAGGTACGAATCGCGCGTGTGGCTGCGGTTCATCGCCTTGAGAATACGATCGCTGCCGGCCTGCACGGGCAGATGGAGGTACGGCATCAGCTTCTCCACCTCGGCATGCGCGCGGATCAGTCCTTCGCGCATGTCGTTGGGATGGCTGGTGGTGTAGCGGATGCGCTTGAGCCCATCGATCCGGTCAAGCGCCGCGATCAGACCGTGGAGGCCGGTGCCCGCGTCGTCGTCCCAGGCGTTGACGTTCTGCCCGAGCAGCGTGATCTCGCGCGCGCCGGCGTCGACCAGTGCCTTCGCCTCGTCGACGATCGCGTCGAACGGCCGGCTGACCTCGGCACCGCGCGTATAGGGAACGACGCAATAGGTGCAGAATTTGTCGCAGCCCTCCTGCACGGTGAGGAAGGCCGACGGCGACACCTTCCGCCGCGAGGGCAGCGCGCCGAACTTGCTCATCGCCGGCATGTCGGTGTCGAGCGCGGACTTGCCCGCGGCGGCGTCTGCCACCAGCTGCGGCAGGTTGTGATAGGCCTGCGGACCCACCACCACGTCCACTTTGGCGCGGCGCACGATCTCCTCGCCCTCCGCCTGCGCGACGCAGCCTGCGACCGCGATCATCGGCGCATCGCGTTCGGCCTCGGCGGCGTTCTTCCTGAGGCGGCCGATGTCCGAATAGACCTTCTCGGTCGCCTTTTCGCGGATGTGGCAGGTGTTGAGCACGACGAGGTCGGCGGAATCGGCGTCGGGCGCGGCGGTGAGGCCCTGCGCGGCCATCAGCTCGCCCATGCGCTCGCCGTCATAAACGTTCATCTGGCAGCCGAACGACTTGACGTGGAAGGTCTTGGGGGTCGGTTTCATGATCGGCGGGGCTATAGCTCGCGGGCAACCGTTCGTCACCCTCGGCCGGTCCCGGAGGGTCAGCTCTGGGCCGTCGTATAGCCGATCGGGTTCTCGGCGTAGGCGAATGGCCGAAGTGGATGCCCCAGCGATTTCACGAGCGCTTCCTCGATCCGCCGCCGGCTCTCCGCCGCGATCGCCTTGCGGCCCGGGAAGTCGCGCGGATGGAAGGGCTCGAGGAAATGGATGCGCAGCTCGAAGCTGCCCTTGCGACCGAGCACGCGGCGCGCATTGTTGAGCCCGCGCTCCTGGCCGATCCAGCCGATCTCCTCGCCTACGGGTCCATAGTCGACCAGCACCGGCTGCACGAGCACGCCGGGTGGCGGCGGCTCGAGCACGCGCAGCATCGGCGTCTTGAACGGCAGCAGCGACTTGCCGTCGGTCGTGGTGCCCTCGGGGAAGATCGCGATTGCCCAATTGTCCGCCAGCGCGTCGCGCAGCTGGTTGATCTGCTCGGCCACGCCCAGCCGGTTTTCACGCTTGACGTAGACGGTGCGGTTGAGCCCCGCGAGCCAGCCGACCACCGGTGCATCGCCGATCTCCGCCTTGGCGACGAACGCCGTGCCGCTCGCGCCGCCGAGCGCGAGGATGTCGATCCAGCTGACATGGTTGGAGACGTAGAAGACGTCGCGCTTCAGATGCGTGCCGATCCGCCGAACGCGCGCGCCGCAGATCCGCGCAGCGGTGCCGAGGAAATGCCGCGGCCACGGCGAGGGAAGGCGGAACAGGCGGAACAGATAATGGAGTGGCACGAAGAGCAGCACCGCGCCGACCAGCAGCGCGACGCGAAACCATGTCCGCGCCTGCTCGGCGAGCGTGAATTGCGTGGGAATGCCCTCGGCGGCCGCGGCGCGCCTCGAGTCAGCGGCTGCGGTCATGCAGTCGCTCAGCTCTTGCGATCGAGGGCTACTCCATAGAGCTCCATGCGATGGTCGACCAGGCGGAAGCCCAGCCGCTCCGCGATCTGCTTCTGGAGGAGCTCGAGTTCGGGATCGACGAATTCGATCACCTTGCCGGTCTCGACGTCGATCAGATGGTCGTGGTGCGCCTCGGGCGAAGGCTCGTAGCGCGCCCGACCGTCGCCGAAATCGTGGCGATCGAGGATGCCTGCCTCTTCGAACAGACGCACGGTGCGATAGACGGTGGCGATCGAAATGCCCGGGTCGATCGCCGAGGCGCGCTCATAGACCTTCTCCACATCGGGATGGTCCTCGGCATCGGAAAGAACGCGCGCGATCACCTTGCGCTGTTCGGTGATGCGCAGCCCCTTTTCGTGGCACAGGGCTTCGAGATCGATCTTCCGCGGCATCGTCACTCCAGAATTTTCCGCTGTGATGTAGCCTCATTGGCTCGCGGGGAAAAGGGCGGGCAGGTGTGCGGCGTCAATCCCTGCCCCCCTCCTTGGCCGCGGCATCGTCGGCGGGCCCGTCCTCCGGCTCTCCGACATAGGTCAGCGTGCCCCGCGGCTGCAGACGGGCCATGCGGCGCGCGAGAGCGAGAAGCTCGCGCCTGGTGTTGATGGCGCAATAGCGTGTGATCAATATGTCGATCCCGCCGGCATCGCGCACATTCGCGCGCGGGCAGGCGCTCTGCAGAACTTCGAACGACTTGATGATCACGTTCCCGGGTCTGCGCGAGAGCAGCAGATAGTCGCTACCCGGCCGTCCGCCCATCTGGAGCGCCCAAAGCTCGATCGGCCCGGAGCGATCCCGCGTCTTGCCGAGCAGGACGAAGAAGGAATAGTCGATGGCCGCCTCGGCCAGTTCTTCGCGCTCGTCGGCGCTCCCCACGACGGCATAGCAATGGAATACGCCGTAGTTCCGGATGCGGTACCAGCTCGTGGTCGGTTCCTCGTCCTCATCCGCGGCCGGTTGCCGGAACATCCAGTCGCCGAAGGCGATGCGGCTCGCGCAGCCGATGCCCAGACTGTCAGGATCGGGATCGGTGAAGTGCTGCGGCCACTTGTCCTGCGTCTCGTCGCCGAAAAGCGGCAGGTCGGAATGGAGGAGATCGCTCGCGGGAGGCTCTTCGTCGCGGCGCTGCGCATGAACGGCGGGAACGGCGAAGCAAAGGAAGAGCCCGAGAACGCGCGCAAGATGTCCACTCGTCATGCGCTGACGTTACGGTGCCGTGCCGATGGCGCAAGCGCGATTCCCGGGACGCTGAATCGCGCTGCTCCAAAGCAAAACGCCGGCCGGGGGAGGTCCCCGGCCGGCGTCTTGCGTGCCCGAAGGGCGGCTGGCTCAGCGCGTCTTGCGGCGCTTGGTGCCCAAGCCGATCTTCTTCGCCAGGCTGCGGCGCTGCTCGGCATAGTTCGGGGCGACCATCGGATAGTCGGCCGGCAGGTTCCACTTGGCGCGATACTGTTCCGGCGTCATCTGATAGTGAGTCATCAGATGCCGCTTCAACATCTTGAGCTTCTTACCATCTTCGAGGCAGACGATATAGTCCGGCTTCACCGAAGAACGGATCGAAACGGCCGGCTCCTGCTTGACTTCCGGCGCCGCAGCGGGGCGGCCGAGGCCGGAGAGCGCGCCATGCACGTTCTGGATGAGGACGGGAAGGTCGGAAACCGCAACGCTATTGTTGCTTACGTGTGCCGCAACAATATCCGCGGTGAGTGTTACCAACGTTTCCTGAATGTCCGACTGAGATTCCATGATTATCCTTTCGACCCGATTTTGGACGACTTTGACGGTCGTCAACTCGTCTTATCGGACTATTGACAAGCGAAGGCAAGCCCTGCCGGGGGTCAATGATCGCTTTTTTCGATCAATCGGCGAGAGAAAGTGTGGGCGTCGAACAGTTGACCACCTTTGCCACGATAGTAATTCGGGCGCTCGCCGACTTTGTCGAAACCTTCGCGACGGTATAGCCGCGCTGCATCGTTGCCTGAGCGAACCTCGAGATGGACCTGGACGACTCCGCGTGCCTCGGCTTCGGCGACTATGGCACGGAGCAGCGCGCCGCCCACGCCGCGCCGCCGCGCCGCGGGGCTGGTCGCGAGCAGCAGCAGCTCGGCTTCGGGGCCGATCGAGCGCGCCAGCGCGAAGCCGACGTCGGTCCCCTCGAGACTGGCGAGCACCAGCCACACGCCGGGAAGCGCGAGCATTCCCATGCATTGCGCTGGGGTCCAGGCTTCGCCGTAGCGAGGATCGAAGGCCTCGATCATGATCCGCGCGACCGACGGCAGGTCCTGTGGGCCGCCCTCGCGCAGCTCGGTGAGATTGAGCGTCGCGCTCAAGCCAGGCCTCGCTCTGCAAGCGTCTTCGCGTCGGGTGCGCGACCGTAGATCGGGCGCGCCGCGAGCGCAGTGAATTCGGAGGGCAGCAGGTGCGCGTCGGCGGCGTTGGGCAAAGCCTCGCGCAGGTCGAGCCCTTCGGCCAGTGGAGCGAGGAAGCGCACACCGCTGCCGATCGCGGGACGCCCGCCGAGCGCGGCGAGCGCGTCCGCGGGCGCGAGCGAGCCGAACGGCCCGTCTTCGCGAAGCGGCGAGGATGCGAACGCCTGCATGAAGACCTCACCGTGCCCGCCTTCGAGCACCACGGCAAGGCCGGGCAAGTCCGGAGACGCCGCGAAGCCGGATGCGGCGAGCAGCGCGAGCGACGAATAGCCGGCGAGCTCGCATTTCCAGCCGATCGCGAGCCCGCGCGCGGCCGCCAGGCCCACGCGCACGCCGGTGAAGCTGCCCGGCCCCACGTCGACCAGGATGCGGTCGGCGCGGCCCTGCCCGGGAAGCTCGTCGATCATCGGCACCAGCCGTTCGGCATGGCCCCGGCCGACCGCCTCGTGGCGCGCCGCCACCACCTGGCGTCCGCGCAGAAGCGCGACCGAGCAGGCGGCGGTGGCGGTTTCGATGACGAGCGTGGTCAAGGCGTCAGAGGACGCGGTTGAAGCGCTCGAACTCGGGTCGGGGGCTGCGGCCGAAGATGGTGGATGGATCGCCATGTCCCAGCGTGGAAATGAAGTTGGACTT
>DATLJJ010000473.1:0-5178 GCA_035538975.1 Sphingomonas sp.
CGCGCGCCGGCGAGGAGCTGGGGCGCAACCACCTTCGCTCCCTTGGGCAGCGACGCCTCGGCCGCCTCGACGCGCCAGGGCTTGTGCGCCACGCCGCCGAGCGCCACGCGCCCGCTGCCGTCGCGCTGCACCACCGCCGCCACCGACACGAGCGCGAAGGCATAGGATGCCCGGTCGCGGACCTTGTGGTAGAAATGTCTGCCGCCCAGAGGCTTGGGCAGCGTCACCGCGGTGATCAGCTCGCCGGGATCGAGCGCAGTCTCGATGTGCGGCGTGTCACCCGGTAGCCGGTGGAAGTCGGCGATCGGGATGGCGCGTACGCTGCCGTCCGGCTTCACCGTCTCCACGCTCGCGTCCAGCAGACGCATCGCCACGGCCATGTCGCTCGGATGCGTCGCGATGCAGGCGTCGCTGACGCCGATCACCCCAAGTTGCCGACTGTAGCCGCCGATCGCTGCGCAGCCGCTACCGGGCCGGCGTTTGTTGCAGGGCTGGTTGGTGTCGTAGAAATAGGGGCAGCGGGTGCGCTGGAGCAGATTGCCAGCGGTCGTCGCCTTGTTGCGGAGCTGCCCGGATGCGCCGGCGAGAAGCGCACGGCTGAGCACAGCGTAATCCTTGCGAACGCGCTTGTCGGCGGCGAGATCGGTGTTTCGCACCAGCGCCCCGATGCGCAGCCCTCCGCCTTCCGTCTTCTCGATCCTGTCGAGCCCTATGCCGTTGACGTCGATCAGATGCGTCGGCGCCTCGATCTCCAGCTTCATCAAGTCGAGCAGGTTGGTGCCGCCGGCGATGAACCGCGCGCCCTGAGTGCGCGCCGCGGCTGCCGCTGCTTCCGCGGGCGTCGAGACGCGCTCGTAGGTGAAGGGCTTCATGCCTTGGCCCCCGCGACTTCGGTGATCGCCTCGGCGATGTTCGAATAGGCGCCGCAGCGGCAGATGTTGCCGCTCATCCGCTCGCGCAGTTCGGCGTTGGTGAGCTTCGGACGCGCGTCGAGGTCGGCGCTCGCATGGCTGGGGATGCCCGCCTTGACCTCGTCGAGCATCGCCACCGCGGAGCAGATCTGCCCGGGCGTGCAATAGCCGCACTGGTATCCATCGTGCCGCACGAAGGCCGCCTGCATCGGGTGCAGTGCCTCGGGCGTGCCCAGCCCCTCGATCGTTGTGATCCGGTCGCCCTCATGCATCACCGCGAGGCTCAGGCAGGAATTGATCCGTCGCCCGTCGACGATCACCGTACAGGCGCCGCACTGCCCGTGGTCGCAGCCCTTCTTGGTACCGGTAAGGTGGAGATGCTCGCGTAGCGCATCGAGCAGCGTCGTGCGCGTGTCGAGTTCGAGCTGCTGCGGCTTGCCGTTCACTTCGAACGACACTTTCTCCAGCGCCGGCCGAGGCTGCGGCACTGCCGCCTGAGCCTCCGTCACCGGCGCCGCCGAGGCAGCGCCGAGCGCGGCACTTCCCACCAGCAATTCGCGCCTCGACACTTCCAAATCCCCGGAGCTGTGCATGGCGTCCGATCCTCCCTGCCGCGACGCCCGGTTTCCCCCGGAAATGTTTCGAGGGCAAGTCCGTTCCGGTCAGTGGATCGCGTTCAGGTGCCGCAGCTTGTCCGGGTTGCGCGTCACATAGATCCCCGTGACCTGTCCGCCCTCGATGGCCAGCGCCGTGGTCTGGAGCACCCCGCCCGGCTCGATCGTGACGAAACCCGGCAGGCCGTTGACGAAGCCATAGCGCACCACACGCGACATCTCCTTGGCGAAGAAGCGCGCGAGCGAGGTGTGGAGCTTCATCACGTCCTCGATGCCCAGGATCGGACGCAGGCCGGCGGGCACCTTGCCGCCGCCGTCCGAATGGACCGACACGTCGGCCGCGAGCAGTGAACGGAGTCCTGCCATGTCCCCGCTGCGCGAGGCCTGGAAGAAGGCCGCGGCGATCTCCAGCCCACGTTCCTTTGGAACATCGAAGCGCGGGCGGGCGGCGCGGACGTGGGTGCGCGCGCGGCTGGCGAGCTGGCGGCAGGCGGCGGGATCGCGGCCGACCGTCTCGGCGATCTCGTCGAAGCTCGCGCCGAACACGTCGTGGAGCAGGAAGGCCGCGCGCTCCAGCGGCGACAGGCGTTCGAGCGCGAGCATCAGCGGCAGGGTGACGTCGTCCACCTCCCCCTCCTCCGGCTCGACCACCGGCTCGGGGAGCCAGGGACCGACATAGGTCTCGCGCCGCGCCCGCGCCGATTTGAGCTGGTCGAGGCACAGCCGCGTGACGGTGCGGCGCAGGAACGCCTCGGGTTCGCGCACGCTGGCCCGGTCGGTGCCGAGCCAGCGCAGGAAGGCGTCCTGCACCACATCCTCCGCGTCCGCGACCGAGCCCAGCATGCGATAGGCGATGCGGGTCAGCCGCGGCCGCAGCGGATCGAACGATGCGGCCGCGTCGTCGCTCATGCGGCCGCCGCTTCGTGCGCGACCGCCGGCTTCGCGTCGTAGAAGAGGTTGAACCCCACCGCGAGGCGGTTCCAGCCGTTGATCGCATTGATCATGAGCGTGATCTGCACCTGCTCCTCCGGAGTGAATTCGAACGCGAATTCCGCATAGACGTCGTCCGGCGCCCGTTCGGTAGATACCAGAGTGAGCGCTTCGGTCCATGCCAGCGCCGCGCGCTCGCGGGGCGTGTAGCAGGGCGCCTCGCGCCAGGCACTGAGCAGATAGATGCGCTCCTCGCTCTCACCCGCCTTGCGCGCCTCGGCGGTGTGCATCTTGAGGCAGTTGGCGCAGCCGTTGATCTGCGAGGCGCGGATCTTCACCAGCTCGAGCAGGCTCTGCTCGACGGCGGGCGCGATCTTGAGCGACATGTCGAGCCACAGCTTCATCTGGGCGGGCGCGGCGGCGAAGGGGTCGAGGCGTGCAGTCATCGTTCGTCTCCTGCTTGGTTGACGAGGACATGACGAAACAGGCGCACCGGATGTGACATGGCATCTGATTTTTTGTTCGGAACGGGTTCGAAACGCCCATTGCGAAGCGCAGGGGGGAGTGCCAGACTGGCGGTCTCGATCTCACCGGATGGGGGGCGATAGCATGAACACGGATCGGCTTGCGGCCTTGGCGCCCGGCGCGCGCAGTGTGCTTCGGATCATGTCGGGGCTGCTCTTTCTGGAACACGGCACCCAGAAGTTCCTCTATTTTCCCGCGGGTGAGCATACCGGCTTTGGCTGGACCTTCTCGCATCCCGCAGCATTCGCCGGTATTTTCGAGCTCGTCTGCGGCGGGCTGATCGCATTGGGGCTGTTCACGCGTCCCGCCGCCTTTCTCGCCTCGGGCACGATGGCGGTAGCCTATTTCCTGGGGCACGCGCCGCAAGGCTTCTGGCCAGTCAACAACATGGGCGACGCAGCGATCCTCTACTGCTTCGTCTTCCTCTATTTCGTGTTCGCCGGACCGGGACCGATCAGCCTCGACGCCATGCTGCGCCGACCCAAGGCAGGCTGAACCCGCGGTTCGACCTGCCAACAACGGTGCAACGGACCGTCGCGCTTGTCGTTGTCCGCACGCATCGCCGCGACGCGCCGGCGAGAGTTGGTTCAGGAGCGTGACGATGCCTTGGAGAAACTGCGTTTGCCCCGCCGCGCTCGCCGCCCTGCTGATGGCGGCGAGCGCAGGCTCTGTCGCGGCACAGGATGTCGGCGGCGTTCTCGATATGACGGGAATGGGCATCTACGCGATGGAAGATGCGGTGATGGAGGCCGCGCAGGAATCGGTCAGTGGCCGGCGAGCCACCTCTCCCGTTACAGCGAAGCTGACGCGCTACGCGCCGTCGGCCGAGCGGCGGCGGGCGAACCTCGCCCGGTTTGTGGAGAAGACGCGAACCAGGGATCCCGCCGGCGCCGCCAGGCTGCAATCGCTGTTCGCCTCGTCCGACGTCATCGGAGCGATGGGAAAGCAGATGGCACCCTACGGCCTCCGCACCGATGATGCCGCCGATGCCTATGCGGTGTGGTGGATGAACGCATGGCTGGCCTCGCGCGGCCGGAACGACACGCCCTCCCAAGGTCAGATTACAGCGGTCAAGGCCCAGGCTGCGCGGGCGCTGGCGAGCGCTCCGGGATTCGCCGCGGCGTCGGATGCGGCCAAGCAGGAGCTGGCCGAGGCGCATCTCGTCCAGGCGGCGCTGATCGAAAGCTATGTGAGCGGCGCGCGCGGCGACAGCAAGCTGCTGCGGAAGATCGCCGACGCCGTACGGCAGGGTGCCCGGCGATCGGGGCTCGACCTCGACACTATGGAACTGACCCCGACGGGGTTCGTGCCCCGCTAGAGCTCTCGCCTAGCCGCGACCGATCAGCCGCTGGGCGATGCGGTCGGCGACTTCGCTCTCGGGATCGCCGGTGCGGTCGCTCTCGTCCCACACCTCGATAAGCCGCTCGGGAATCTTCGCCACGCGCGCGTCGACTTCGGCGCGGTCGCCGTGACCAAGATACTCGAGGCCGACGTTGATGATGCCGCCGGCGTTGATCACATAATCGGGCGCGTAGAGGATGCCGCGCTCATGCAGCCGCCGCCCGTCCTCGCGCGCGGCGAGCTGGTTGTTCGCGGCGCCCGCGACCACCTTGCAGCGAAGCGCGCCGATGGTGCGCTCGTTCAAGATCGCGCCCAGGGCGCAGGGGCTGAGGATGTCCGCCTCGCGGGTCAGGATCGACTCGGGGTCCACAGCCTCGCCGTCGAGCTCCGCTGCCAGCGCCTGGGCGCGGCCAGCATCGACGTCGGCCAGCGCCAGCTTCGCGCGCTCGGCCGCGAGCAGGCGGGCGACGCCGCCACCGACCGAGCCCACGCCCTGGATCGCGACGCGAACGCCCGCCATCGAATCGCTGCCCAGCGCGCGCCTGGCCGCTGCCTTGATGCCCAGATACACACCCATCGCGGTGACCGGGCCGGGATCGCCGCCGGCGCTGCCCGCCTCGGCCGGGAGACCGGAGACGTGACGGGTCTGCGTCGCGACCACCTTCATCCGGGCTTCGGACATGCCGACATCTTCGGCCGTCACATAGCGCCCGCCGAGCGATTCGACCGCGCGGCCGAACGCCTCGAGCTGCGCGGTGCTGATCGCCTCGCCCGGGCGGCTGGCGAGCACCACACCCTTGCCCCCGCCCATCGGCAGGTTGGCCATTGCGTTCTTGTAGCTCATCCCCCGCGAGAGC
>DATLJJ010000474.1:0-9908 GCA_035538975.1 Sphingomonas sp.
CGCCAGTCGCTGGTCGAGCATGGCCTCACCAAAGTGAGGCATTGGGGCAGGGGCGTGGACCTCGATAATTTCCGCCCGGGGCTGGAGCCGCATCCGAAGATGGCCGGACTCGAGGGGCCGGTGCAGCTCTATGTCGGCCGCGTCGCGGTCGAGAAGAACCTCGAGGCGTTCCTCAAGACCAGCCACCCGGGAACGCGGGTGGTGGTCGGTGACGGCCCCGCGCGCGCTTCGCTTGAGGCGCGCTTTCCCGAGGCGAAGTTCCTGGGGCCGATGTTCGGTGCCGAGCTCGCGCAGGCCTATGCCGCCGCCGACGTGTTCGTCTTCCCGAGCAAGACCGACACCTTCGGGCTCGTGATGATCGAAGCGCTGGCGTGCGGCGTGCCCGTCGCTGCCTATCCGGTGACCGGCCCGATCGACGTGCTGACGCCCGAGACCGGCGCGATGGACGCCGATCTCACCGTGGCGATCGGCCAGGCGTTGACGAAGGACCGCACGGCATGCGCCGAATACGGCCGCACCTTCACCTGGGAAGCCAGTGCACGCCAGTTCCTCGGCGCGCTCTGGCCGATGGAAGACCAGGACGAGGCGGCGTGAGTCCAATTGCGATCTTGCCCTTGCCGCCGCTCCGCACTAAGTCAGGCAGCACGACCGGCCGCCCGTGAAGGGCGGCCCTTATTGTTTCTGGAGACTTCGACCGTGGCCCAGCCGCTGATGCCGCATGCGACCGCTTCCTGGCTCGTCGACAATACTTCGCTCTCGTTCGAGCAGATCGCCGACTTCTGCGGGCTCCATATCCTGGAAGTGCAGGCCATCGCCGACGACACTGCCGCGACCAAGCTGACCGGCCGCGATCCGGTTCGCGCCCACGAGCTCACCATGGACGAGATCGAGAAGGGTCAGAAGGACCCCGATTATCGGCTCAAGATCCAGAAGGGCCCCGAGCAGGTTCGCCGTACCAAGGGGCCGCGCTACACGCCGGTTTCCAAGCGTCAGGACAAGCCGGACGGCATCGCCTGGATCCTGCGCAACCACCCCGAGATCTCGGACGGCGCGATCGGCAAGCTGATCGGTACCACGCGCACCACCATCGCCGCGATCCGCGATCGCAGCCACTGGAACATCGCCAACATCACGCCCAAGGACCCGGTGACGCTGGGCCTCTGCTCGCAGCGTGAGCTCGATGCGCTGGTCGCCAAGGCCGCCAAGGCCGCGGGCGTCGAGGCGCCGACCGACACGCGTCTCGAAGGCGACCGCGAGGCGCTGATCGAGCAGCTCCGCGCCGAGCGCGACGCGCACAGCCGCGAAGCCGAGGAGGGCGACGAGGAAGCCGCTCCCGTCGAGCACACCGCCGAGACGCTGTTCAAGCACTGATCGTTTCGTCCTCGCGCATGACGCGGGGCGACGACGCGTGGTAAGCCTCGCCTGGCCCGACTCGGCACATGCCGGGCGGAAATCAGGGGAGGCTGCATGTGTGACGAACTGACCGCCGCAGACAACGAGCGTTTCCTCAGCGACGCCATGTCGCGCCGCGCCTTTGGCGTCGGTACTGCCGCCGTGGGTGTGGGGCTGGTGCTTCCGAGCTGCGCCGATGCGCGCCCGGTCAAGGGCCGCGACGTCACGATCACCACGCCCGATGGCGCCGCCGACGCCTATTTCGTCGCCCCGACCACGGGCACGCATCCGGCCGTGCTGGTGTGGCCCGACATCATGGGCCTGCGCCCCGCCTTCCGACAAATGGCCGATCGGCTCGCCGGCGCGGGCTATGCGGTGCTCACCGTCAACCAGTTCTACCGCGGAACCAGGGCGCCGTTCCTCAAGTCCGGCGAATCCTATGACCAGCCTGAGGTGCGTGCGCGGATCACCCCGTGGCGCGAGGCGCTGACGCCGGCCGCCACCACCAGCGATGCCAAGGCGTTCGTCGCATGGCTCGATACCCAGGCCGAGGTCGATCGGAAGCGCGGTATCGGCAGCACCGGCTATTGCATGGGCGGCCCGATGGTGATGCTCACCGCCGCGGCGGTGCCCGCGCGCGTCCGCGCCGGCGCGACCTTCCACGGCGGCGGCATGGCCACCGACGCGATGCTCGCGCTCGTGCCCCAGATGAAGGCGAGCTTCCTGATCGCCATCGCGGAGAACGACGACGCGCGCGCGCCCGGCGACAAGGAGAAGCTGCGCGCCGCCTTCGCCGCAGCGAAGCTGCCCGCCGAGATCGAGGTCTATCCGGGTACGCTCCACGGTTGGTGCCCGCCCGACAGCCGCGTCTACAACCACGAGCAGGCCGAACGTGCGTGGGGCAGGCTGCTCCATTTGTTCGAAACCGCGCTCTAGTGCCCAATCCTCCCCCTTCAGGGAGAGGCGCCAGCGGATGACGGAAGGGGAGGATGCCAGACGTGTCGGTGTGCGTCCCCCTCGGGGCCTTGACCTGGGCGTCGCGCAATGTTCTTCTAATGTTCTGAGGCGCAGAGTCGCCGGACGGAGGGATGCCATGGCGGACGAACTGATTCTCTACACCAACCCGATGTCGCGCGGCCGCATCGCGCGCTGGATGCTCGAGGAGACGGGCGCCGACTATCGCGCCGAAGTGCTCGACTATGCCTCGACGATGAAGAGCGCCGACTATCTGGCGATCAATCCGATGGGGAAGGTCCCGGCAATCGTCCACAAGGGCAAGGTGGTAACCGAAGGCGCAGCGATCTGCGCCTATCTGGCCGACGCCTTCCCGGAGGCCGGGCTCGCCCCGACTCCTGAGGAGCGCGCCGATTATTACCGCTGGCTCTTCTTCGCCGCCGGTCCGCTCGAGCAGGCAGTGACCAATCATTCGGCGAAGTTCGCGCCTTCGGCCGAGCAGGAGCGGTTCTTCGGCTATGGCAACTATGACCGGGTGATCGACGTGCTCGAACAGGCGGTGCGCGCGCATCCCTACATCGCGGGCCATCGCTTCACTGCGGCGGATGTCTATGTGGGCTCGGCGATCGGCTGGGGCATGATGTTCGGCACTGTTCCCAAGCGCGAAGCCTTCGCCGATTATTTCGCCCGGTTAAGCAGCCGCGAAGCCTATCAGCGCGCGACCGAAAAGGACGACGCGACGATGGCGGAGGCCGAGGCCGGCTGACGTCCGCAGCACGCTCCCGCGCGACTCCGCGCGACGGCAGCGGCACTGGTTGCAGACGTACTTTCATCGCTGGAACGGAATCGCGGGCAGGCGGACGCTTCCTACGGCGATCGGCCGGTCGCGGAGAAAGGCCCGGAGCAGCGGCTGGATCATGGGATCACCGAACAGGTCGAACTGGTGGGTGCCGTTCTCGACCACGACCACCTTCGAATGCGACAGTCCGGCGGCGATCTCGCGTGCATTCTCGATCGGCGTGCGCGCATCGAGGTCGCCTACGAGGATGAGCGTCGGCACGTCGCTGCGCACCGGCTGGCGATACTCCGCGCCCAGGTCGGCGTCGGGCCATGCGGCGCGAAGTTCCATCGTCGGAAAGTTCATCGCATTGCCCAGCAGCGAATCGCGCGCCTCGCGTCGGATACGGTCGAGGCGCGAAGGGCTGGCGTAGGATGCGAGGTCCATCATGTAATGCATCGCTGACCCGAGCCGCCACCGCGTGCGTGTCGCCAGCACCAGCGGACCGATGCGGCCGAAGTCGCCCGCCGCCATTTCCCGATAGGCGACCGGCAGCGTTGCCAGCGCCCGCGGGTCGCCGAGCGCCCGGGAGGTCAGCCATTGCAGATCGAACGCCCCGACCGTCACCCGCCGCTGCACACCCTCCGGACCGGGGACCGTCACAGTCACCGGCGCGCGGCGGAGGCGATCGAACACGATACGCATCGTCTCCGGCAGCTCGGGAACGCCCGCGCGCTCGCCGATGCGGCGGATCGCAGCATCGGTCTGCGATGGCAGCTTGAACGTGTGATCCGGTCCTTCCGGGCTCACCAGTATCAGTCGAGCCACGCTGTCAGGATGACGGCGGACCGTCGCGAGCGCCAGGTGCGAACCATAGCTGCGGCCCCACAGGTTCATCCGTGCATAGTCGAACGCGCGGCGGACGTCGTCGACGTCGTCGGCATTCTCCACGCTCGTATAGGATGCAAGCCGCACACCCGCGGTTGCGAAACGCTCTGCGGCCGATCGCGCGGCGCGCTCCATCAGCGGCAACCACGCCGCGGTCGAGCCGGGGACCTCCAGCGGAAGAGGTACCGGCTCCTCTTGCGCCAGGCTCGGCTGTGATCGGCCGGTACCGCGCTGGTCGAAGCTGATCACGTCGCCGCCCATCAGATCGAGCAGCGCGGCGGCCCGGCGCCCGGACAGATCCGACAGGAGCCGGGTACCCGAATCGCCGGGGCCGCCCGCGAGCAGCATGTTCGCGATCGATTCCGCAGTTTCGGCCCAGCGTAGCCGGATCACTGCCAGCTCTATCCGTGGGGCCTGTGCTGAGGCGCGAGCACGCTGTTCGGGAACACTGACGAAACCGGTGGTGATCTCTATCGGCCGTCCGTCCGGAGCCGCGATAATGCGAATCTGGGCCTGCCGGACGAGGGGCTCCCCGGCCCGGACGTCGGTCCACCCCAGCATGGACGTGACGACCGCCAGCAGGACGCCGAGCAGGCGGTGCGCGGTCACCTCACGCCTTCCGCAAGCGCGGTCTCGAGCGCGCGTCTGCGATCCAGCAGCACGGCGAGGCGTCGCCGGGCGCGGGCGAGCAGCAGTGCGGAGACGGCGACCAGCCCCAGTCCCAGCACGCCTGCGGCGAAACCCGCCGGCGAGTTGGCCGTGATCCCGACCGCCAACGCTCCGGTCGTGAACACCGAGGTGAAGAGCAGCGCGAGCCATCCGGCGACGACCCGCTGGCGCGCGAACAGCACGCGGCGTTCGGTGAGCACCCATGCTGCATAGCCGGTCCAGACCGCGCCGATCACCGCCAGTACCGCCAGCGCGGACCGGGTGCGCAGCGGCAGGTCCGGCTCCGTCAGCCACAGCGCAGAGACGATCACGGTCATCGCCAGCGCTGCCGCCAGCAGCATGCCGTGTGCGATGCGAGACCGCAGCGACAGTTCGGCTTCGGCGATCCGCCGGGCGATCTCGGCCGCGCCGGAATCCTCGATTGCGTTCACATCCTGTCTCCTTCCGTCTCCAGCTCACGACGCAGAAGTCGCCTTGCGCGATGAAGTCGCGATTTGACCGTGCCGGCCGGAATTGCGAGCGCCCCTGCGGTTTCCTCGATCGTCAGCTCTTGCAGATAGAACAGCGTCAGTATCTCGCGTTCGACCGGGGGTAGCCGCGCCAGTCCGCGTTCCATGCATTCGAGATCGTCGTGATCGTCGTGCGCGACCTCGTCCGCCACTTGATCGACGTCCTCGTCGAACGTCGGAAGCGTCCTGTACCGGCGACGCAGCGCATCGACGAACGCGCGATGCGCGATGCCGAACAGCCAGGCACGGAAGCGATCGGGGTCCTGGAGCCGGTCGATTCCGCGAAGCACGCGCAGCCAGATGTCCTGCGTCAGCTCTGCCGCGGCGTCGCTGTCCTGCATCACCCGCCGGGCATAGCCGGCGACGGGGATCGCCCAGCTTGCGATCAGCGCATCAAACGCGCCGCGCTCACCCAACTGGCAACGGACCACGAGCAGTGCTTGGTCAATCTGCATTCCCTCGCTCACGCCCGTTTGCCGCATGATTTGCCCGTCCTTTCCTCCCTGTAGTCGGGGCTCCGCGGAAAAGGTTCATGATTGGTGCGATCCGCCGGCTCAATCGCGAGCCACGCGTTGTGTGCGCCAGGTGACACCAGTTACGAGGGTGCTGCGCGCCGCCAAAACGGCAATCTCCTGCCCGTCCGCCAACGCGTGGCGAAATCGTGAAAGCCGCCGCTTGCCGTCAGCATCGAGGCTGGGGAACAGCGTCGCTCCTGAGCCAAAACAACGTTACGCTGGCGACTGGCAAGGGGGCGGCGATGGGCATTGTGCGCAGGGGACCATTGGTTGTGAGCGCTTTCGCGCTGGCGCTCACGCTGGCGGCATGCGGCGAGGGCGGGCACCGATCCGCCACTCCCGCGGGCGTCGCGGAACACACGACGATCGATTTCGCCCGTGTCGCAAACTACGCCGCTCCGGCCCTCCCGGCCCATTTCGACCAGACGGTCAGGGCGCTGGACAACACCCCGGCTTCCAACGCCATCGATGATCGAGTGGCGACGCTCGGACGCGTGCTGTTCTACGATCTGCGGCTGAGCACGAACGACAGGGCCTCCTGTGCCTCCTGCCACCAGCAGGCGCTGGGCTTCACGGACTCGATGCGGTTCAGCAATGGGATCAGCGGCGCAGCGGCGACCGGGTTTCATGCGATGCGGCTCGGCAACCTTCGCTATTGGCGGCCCGGCACCACCTTTTGGAATCGGCGCGCGGCCAGCGTGGAGGCACAGGCGAGCATTCCAATCCACAGCCTGGTCGAAATGGGATGGGGCGGGGCCGCGGGAGGCTTCGACGCGCTGATCCGCAAGATGGGCAAGACCGCCTATTATCCGGATCTGTTCGCCTGGGCATTCGGGGACGGGACGATCACCGAACCACGCATCCAGCAGGCACTTGCCCAGTTCGTGCGCGCGATGATCGCGAGTTCGAGCCGGTGGGACGAAGGCTATGCCAAGGTCTTCTCACCCACCGCACCGAACCGCGCGCTGGACGCCGATCTGCCCAACTTCACGCCGCAGGAAAACCGCGGCCGGCACTTGTTCATGACCAGCGTCACGAAGGGCGGCGCCGGCTGCTCCTCCTGCCATCTTCCCCCCACCTTCGCACTGGCAGCGAACGCCAAAGGCAACGGTCTGGACGCCGGCGAGACGCGCCTCTTCAAGGCGCCGTCGCTGCGCAACGCGGGGCTGACCGGGCCCTATACGCACGATGGCCGCTTCGCGACCCTGGCCGAGGTGATCGCCTTCTACGACCACGGCATCCAGGACGGTCCTGCCCTCGACGATCGCCTGCGGCGGGAGGGCAAGCCGCTGCGCCTGAATCTCAGCGCGGCCGACCAGGCGGCGCTGGTTGCGTTCCTGACGACTCTGAACGATTCCGCGCTCACGACTGATCCCCGTTTCAGCGATCCGTTCCGTCGCTGAAAACCGGGGAGGCTAGGCCCGGATCGAGTAGAGCCTCGCGTTGCTGATCGCGATGACGGCGCCGTCCGCGCCGACCAGCGTCGGCGTATAGGCCTGACCGAGGCCGGTGTTGAGCCGCAGGCTCTGCGACAATGTGTTCGTCGTCAGATCCCAGCGGTAGAGCACGCCGTCCTCGTTGTTCGCGAGCAGCGACCGGCGCAACGGGTCCGCGGCCATCGTGTTGATGCACCACTCGCGCCGACCAGTGGGGGAGACCCCGTCCGGCGTGGGGCTTAGGATCGTCAGCACTTCGCGCATCACCTGGACGCCCGGCGCGATGGGGTCGGGCTGGCTCGCCTTCGGGTCCAGCACGGCCATGCGGTTCAGTCCGTCGCCGGTCCCTACGCCGTAATAGTTGTTGTACTTCTGCGCGAGCAGATAGGTCGAGGTACCCGTGTAGGACGGCACCATCGAAGCGGGAATGACGCTGGGGATCACGTCCCAGCCGAAGCTGCCCGGAACCCCGACCGGGTTGAGCAACGCGTCGAACTGGAGCAACCAGCCGCGGGCATTGTGCGCCGGGAACGTCGTTTCGAGCACGCCGTAGAAAACCCGCCCATCAGAGCCGATCACCGGCGACGACGTGCCATCGTCGCTGACGCGCGCCGGCGTGAGGAGGTGCGGATCGGTCAGCACTACCCTGCCGCGGGTCGCGAGCGTCACGCTGTCGAGCGCGAGCAGCATGCCGGTTTGCACCGAACCGGGCGCTCCCCGGTTCACCGCGATATAGACCGTGCCGCCGTCGATCGAGAGCGCGGGTGCGCAGTTCATGGCAGGCTTCTGGATCGAAGGATCGCCGGCCGCGGTCGCAGCGCTGACCCAGATGCCTGTGCCGTCCGGGGCGACGCGCGCGATTCCGCTGACCAGCCCCGCCGGATTGGCGCCGGTCACGTGGAAGCCGAAGAAGATGTTGCCCGCCGCGTCGGCCGTCAGCGGAGTGTTGATGAAGACGGTGGCGTCGAAGGCCGCGGGATTGGCGTTGTATGTGGCCGCGCCGTAGAAGAGATGCGGGGCGAAGGTGCCGCCGGTGGCGTCACCGTCGGCGCGCATCAGCAGCTTGCCGCCTGCCCCCGGCACATAGAGCCGCCCCTGCGGCGTAAGGAGCACGCTGTACGGCGGCAGCCAGTTGCGCGGAGGCATGACATAGTCGGTGGCCGTCTGCCAGATCAGCGCGCCCGTGGCGCCATCGCGGCCCTCGACGCGATAGCCGCCGGTCGCCGTCGTCTTCACCGGGATCACCACGGTGTTGCTGGTCGTGACCACGGGCGAGCCGTAATGCGTGAGCAGCGCACCGGAAGGCGTGTACTGCGGCGCGAGGTCGACGGCGGCCGACCAGGCGATGCGGCCGAGATCCTGCGATGCGATCGCGCTCACCGCGGTGTGCTGCGGATCGCGGCCCACGCCGAACCATGCCGGGCCCGAAACCGGCGTCGGAGTCGCTGTCGGCGTGGGGGAGGGAGTCGCGGTGGAAGTCGGCGTCGGGGAAGGCGCGGGCGAGCCGCCGCCACCGCTGCTGCACGCCGCAACTACGGCGGACGACGATAGCATGGCCAGCGCGCTGCGACGTGAAACGAGCAGCGACGTCGATGCGTCGCCCGGGACAGGATGGTGCCTCATGGGCATCACCATACGCGTCCGTCTGCCGAAATGAACCGTCTCGAACAATTCGACGAATCTTCAGGGCGGCCCGTCGCTCGGTCATCAGCGCCTGCGGTCGGGAGCCATCTGAAAGAACGTCCGCTTGCAGTGCGCATCTCTCACGACGAGCGGCCAGTGCTCCTGCATTCGCCGCAGGCCGCGATGCCCCCGCAGGCATCCATGACGCGCCGGTCGCCGCCTTGCAAAATAGGATTTCGCCTGCTTGCCTGCCGCCTGCTGCTGCTGGTCGGCCCGCTCTTTGACCCCGTCGATCCTCGATGCCACGCGCGCAACATGATTCCCCACGCGCGTAATTTTATGGCCGGATTCGCGGGAAAAGTGGGAAGTCAGGCCGGCAAAATCCTACACGCCGTCCGGCCGCAGTGCCTCCATGCGCGCCGGCAGTTCCGCCATCACCGCGTCGCGATCGGCGGCGGTGGTGCTGCCCCAGCGGACGATCTCGTCGATCGTGCGGCCGCAGCCGAGGCACCAGCCGGTGCCCGGGTCGATGCGGCAGACATTGGTGCAGGGCGAAGGGATCGGGCCGGCGGACGCTGCCATGCGCGTGCCGCCGGGCTCAGGCCTCGATCGTGTAGTTGAGGAAGTCGGGCATCGGGCCGTTCCAGCCTTCGTCCGGGCCTTCGTCCGCGGGCTGCGACTGGCGACGCTCGCCGCGGCGCGGCTTGTCCGCAGGGCGTTCCTCGGCGCGGCGAGGCTTGTCCGCCGGCCGTTCCTCCGCCCGCTTCTCGGCCCTGGGCTCGGCTTCTGGCCTGGGCTTGCGGCCGCCGCGCTCGCGGCGGGGCTTTTCCTCGCGCTCGGCAGGCGCTTCCTCGCGGGTGCGCCGGGCCGGCGTCGCCTTCGATTCCTCGCCGCCAGCCGGGTTGGGGACGCGTTCGATCTTGTGGCCGGTGAGCTTCTCGATCTCGGCGATGTTCTCGGCGTCCTCGGGCGTCACCAGCGTATAGGCGACGCCCGTCGCGCCGCCGCGGCCGGTGCGGCCGATGCGGTGGACGTAATCGTCCGGGTGCCAGGGCGCGTCGAAGTTGAACACATGGCTCACGCCCTTGATGTCCAGTCCGCGCGCCGCGACGTCCGAGGCGACGAGGATGTTGACGTCGCCCTG
>DATLJJ010000475.1:0-1517 GCA_035538975.1 Sphingomonas sp.
CGAGCGCCTGGCGCGGCTTGCGCGCGCCGTCGATGTCGTCGTGCTGTGCGAGGGGGATCCTTATTTCTATGGCTCGTTCATGCATCTGCACACGCGCCTGCAGGGCCGCACCGAGATCGAGGTGATCGCGGGGATTCCCGGCATGGTCGGGTGCTGGAACGGCGTAGCCCAGCCCATCGCGCTCGGCGACGACGTCACGACGGTGCTGATGGGAACGCTTCCCGAAGACGAGCTCGAACGCCGCATGCGCGATTCCGATGCACTCGTCGTCATGAAGACCGGCCGCAATCTCGCCAAGGTGAGCCGCGCGCTCGCATCCGCCGGCCGGCTCGATGACGCCTGGCTGGTCGAGCGCGGCACCATGCCGGGCGAGCGCGTGGTACGGCTCGCCGAGATCGACGCCACCGATTGTCCTTACTTCGCGATCGTGCTCGTGCACGGCAAGGGCCGGAATCTGGACGCGGCCGAATGACGGGCACGCTGACCATCGCGGGCCTCGGGCCCGGCAGCGACGCGCTGGTGACGCCGGAAGTCTCCGCCGCGCTCGCAGCCGCGACCGACATTCTGGGCTATGCGCCCTACGTCGCGCGCGTGCCACCGCGGGCGGGGCTTACGTTGCGCCCGTCGGATAATCGCGAAGAGCTGCAGCGCGCGAGCGAAGCCCTGCGGCTTGCCGCCGAAGGCGGGCAGGTCGTCGTCGTCTCCTCCGGCGATCCCGGCGTCTTCGCCATGGCCTCGGCCGTGTTCGAGGCGCTCGAACGGGCGCCGCAATGGCAGGCGCTGCCGATCCGCGTGCTGCCCGGCATCACGGCGATGCTGGCGGCTGCTGCACGCGCCGGCGCGCCGCTCGGGCACGATTTCTGCGCGATCAATCTTTCGGACAATCTCAAGCCATGGGCGGTGATCGAGAAGCGTCTGCGCCTTGCGGCAGAGGCCGACTTTGCCATCGCGCTGTACAATCCGCGCTCGGCGAGCCGGCCGGAAGGATTTGGCCGCGCGCTTGCGGTGCTGCGAGAGGCCGGCGCCGGCGCGCGTCTCGTGATCTTCGCGCGCGCGGTCAGCGCCGCTGATGAAAAGATCGAGACGGTGACGCTGAACGAAGCGACGCCCGGGATGGCCGATATGCGCACGCTGGTGATCGTCGGCAACTCGCAGACACGCCGCGTCGGCCGCTGGGTCTATGCGCCGAGGCGGGCAGAATGACCGAGCCACTGCATCACGTCAGTGACGCTCTCGACCCGTGGCCGCTCGGGCAGCTGCGGTCGCGCGATCATGATGACGGGAAGGCCGAGGCTTCGGGCTGCGTCGATCTTCGCGCGCGCGCCGCCGCCGCCCGAATTGCGGGCGACGATCCAGCCGATGCCGCGTGTGCGCATCATCTCAAGCTCGCTTCGAAGCGTGAACGGTCCGCGCGCCACGATCACATCCGCGGCGAACGGCAGGTCGACTTCCGGCGGATCGACGAAGCGGAGCGTGTAGGTGTGCTGCGGCTTGCTCGCGAATGGCGCGATATGCTG
>DATLJJ010000476.1:0-17780 GCA_035538975.1 Sphingomonas sp.
GCCGGCTTGAGTCCCCACGCTGCGCGCTTCGATCAGTCCGTCGAGATTGATCGCCGAGGCCAATACGTCCCGCGCGCTGCGCGCGGTCAGCAGCACCGATCCGCCGTCGGCCGAAATGCGACCGCGATTGGTCACCAGGGCTCCGGCGTCGGTCAGGTCATGGCTGACCGGATCGGTGATCGCCACCTGCACCAGCCCGTCCCCGGCGAAGTCGATCGTCGCAGCGGATCCGGCCGCGAGCGTGACGGAGCCGAGACGCGCGCGGATCAGCCCGTCGTTGGTCACCCTCGAGCCGATCATCGCGACAAAGCCGTGATCGGCGGCAGTGATCACGCCGGCATTGCGCACCGCTCCTGCGCCACCGCCGCTGCGCAGCACCAGCTTGTCGCTGTCGAGGAACTGGCCGGCATCGACGTCCAGCGTCGTAGCCACCAACGAGCCTACATCGATGCGTGCCGTGCCGCCGAATACGACTCCATTGCCGTTCTGGATGATCACCCGTCCGTTGGCGGTGATGGTCCCATCGATGTTGCTCGCCCAGGCGGAATGCA
The DNA here is from genome assembly GCA_035538975.1 of Sphingomonas sp. Classification (GTDB taxonomy): domain Bacteria; phylum Pseudomonadota; class Alphaproteobacteria; order Sphingomonadales; family Sphingomonadaceae; genus Sphingomonas. The sequence continues at coordinate 552 of DATLJJ010000476.1, forward strand.
CCCGGTTGAGCGTAGCCGATTGCGCGTCGGGCTGTGCGAACACGACCGACTCGTTCGAGCGGACATCGAAACTCTGCCAGTCGACAACGGCTCGCGTGCTGCTCTGGGTGACCGTCGTAGTCGTGCCATCCTGCGCTACTGAAACGCGCGACGGATCAAAGCTGGGGCCGGACGGCCCATCAGGCCCGGCGAAAGCGCGGCCAGCATAGCCAAGGCTCCCCGCGAGGATCGTGCAGCCAAGTAAAAGCCGCAGGCGAAGCATGTGCGCCATCGCACCACCCGTTGGCTAAGGATTTAGCCAGACATCCTGTTTGAAAGCTGTCCAGCATTTCTACAGCGATCGAACCCTACTCTTCCGGTCTTCGGCATCACATCGGTGAAAACCCTGATTGAACGCCGTGCCGTCTCGCGTGTGCGATGCTTTCCTTGTTCGCGGTTCGAGATGGTGGAGCGTCATGGCTCTCGTGAGCCGATCGGCCGTCTGGGTCCCGCTGCCCCCGGGCCCGTCTTGTCTCCACCTAGGGGCGTGATAGCACGGAGCAGCGCGGCCTTCGAGCCGATCCAGGCACTGGCGGGGAGCAATGGAGAAGCTCGATCTGAAGAAGGTGCACCGGGAGCTGTTCAATCCCCCGAAGGGGAGGTTCGTCGAAGTCACCGTCCCTGTGATGTCCTTTGTGAAGGTCGATGGAGCGGGCGACCCGAACACCGCGGAGGAATATAGGACGGCGGTCGAGTGGCTGTACGGCGTCAGCTACGCGATGAAGTTTGCCGCCAGGAAACTGCTCGATCGGGACTATGTAGTGCCGCCGCTGGAAGCGCTGTGGTGGGCAGATGATCCCGGATCCTTTGTCCGGCGGGAGAAGAGCCGGTGGCGCTGGACAGTGATGATCATGGCGCCCGCGTTCGTAACCGACGCCCTGTTCGACGCGGCGGTCGCGAAGATCGCGGCCAAACGGGGCACGCCGCCGCCGTCGCTACGCTTCGAGCCGTATGACGAAGGCTGGTCGCTTCAAACCCTGCACCTCGGGAGTTATGACGACGAGGGGCCGACCCTCAGGCATCTGCATGAGGAGGTGATGCCTGGCATGGCAGTGACCTTCAACGGAGCGCATCACGAAATCTATCTGGGCGATCCCAGAAAGGTCGAGCCGGCGAAGCTGAGGACGATCCTTCGCCAGCCCATTCGGCGTGCACCGGCGGAATGAGCGCGTGAGATGTCCGTACGGCGGTTAGCCTGACGCAGCGGAGGCGGCCGAAGCCGCCTCCGCGATGATCCGGGCTTCCCTTCCTCAGAACTTGAAGGTGACGTCGAACAGGTACCGGCGTCCATAGACATCGTACCGGCCGATACGATTGGGCTTGTTGTCGCGGTACATCCGCAGCCGCTGGTTGGTGAGGTTGTTCAACTGGGCCCGCACCGTGATATTATCGCTGATCTGATAGGAAGCGCTGACATCGAACGTCGTTTCCTCCTCGAGTGTCTGGAGGTCCGCGCCGTTCCAGCCATAGATCACGGTGAAGGGGCTGTGATATTTCATGCCCGCCCGCAGCTCGAGCCCGCTGCCGGCATACCATAGATCCACTGCGGCGGTGTGCCGCGCCAGTCCCACGATCTTGAGCGGGTCGTTGGCGGGCGCATATTCCTCGAGGTCCGAGTCCGCGAAGGCATAGTTGGAATAGATGCCGAACTTGTCGGTTCCGAGGAAGAAGAACGGCGTCTGGAAGGTCAGCTCGACGCCGCGGATATAGCCGCTCTTGCCGTTCACCGGCGTCGCGACGCTGTAGGTCAGCCCGCTGAAGGTCATCGGCGTCTGCCGCCAGCCGATGTAGGAGTCGACGAGCTTGTAATAGCCCGAGACCGCGACCAGCGCTTCGGGTCGGAAATACCATTCGAAGGCTGCATCGAACTGGGTCGCCTCGAACGGCCTGAGGTTCGGATTGCCGCCGCTGCCCGTGTACGGCTGCCACTGCGTCAACGTCCGGCTCGCGCGAAGCTCGTCGAGCGGGGGCCGGGCGATCACCTTGGCCGCGCCGAAGCGCAGGATCTTGCCCTCGCCCAGATCGAACTTCAGATTCCCGCTCGGCAGCACATAGGTATAGTCGTCCTCGACGCTGATCGGCGTGAACGCGCCGCTGATCGCATCCTGCTGGTTGCCGCTGCTCGTGGTCTTCACATTGACGAGGCGGACGCCGAGGTTGCCGCTGAAGGTGCCGCCTCCGCCGAGGTCGCCGCCGAAGTTGAGCTTGGCATAGCCTTCGAACACGCGTTCCTTGACGCGCCAGCGCTCCGCCGGCTCCTCCACGGCGTTGTCGGGATCGAAGGGGTTCGCCCCATAGGCCAGCGCGGCGATCGCATCGATGTCGCCGGTGAGCAGGGTCGGCACGTCGAACGTCGAGCTGTCGTAGCGCGTGAACATGCTCGCCGGAATGGTGACGCTGCCCGTCGAGCACATCCAGGCCTGCTCGACCGGGCCGCACACGCTGGGGACGAACATCGCGCTGTCGTGCTTCTTGACGCGATCGGAGCCCCGGACGCCGAAGTCGACTCCCTTGACGAAGCCTGCGCCGTCGAATTCGCGGCTGATGTCGAGCGCGATCGCGCCGAGCTCGTCGTCGAGGTTCTCGGGCCCGTCATAGCTCCCCGAACGATAGTTCGGCGCGACCTGCGCCAGTTGCGACGGGTCCTCGCTCGTCGTGATGCTCGGTCTGCGATCGGCGCGGAAATCGAAGCTGGTCGAGGCAGGATAGACTTCGGTGCGCACGGCCATCCAGGCGTTGTCCCGCTGCGCGCGCGAATAGGAGAAGTCGGCCGCGACCGACCATCCGTCCGCGCTCCACCGGCCGTTGAGGCCGCCGATATAGAGCTTCTTGTCCTCGACGTAGCGGGCGAGCACCGTTCCGACCGAGCTGAAGGGGAGCGTCGCCTGGATCACGTCGCCGTCGATCAGCGTGAACGATCCCGCATTGTAATCGGCGGCATTGCCGTTGTTCCAGTTGCCCCAGTTGTTCTGGCCATAGACGGTCTGGTCCTGACGCTCCTCGATCGAGATGTCCGAATAGAGGAAATCGGCCTTGATCTTGAAGCTGTCGGACGGAGCCCAGGCGACGCCGGTCGAGATGCCGAACCGTTCCTGATCGATGCGGCTGTTCGATAGCTGCGCCCCCCACGGCGTCGGGTCCGGCGTTCCGTCGCCGTCGAGATCGCCCGTGAAGTCGCTGGCGCCGACCGGCGGCCGCGCTTCGGAGTCGTTGTAGCCCCAGCCCTGGAACGACGGATAACCGTTCTTCTGCTTCTGGGCAGTGACGCCGAGAACGACTGCGAAATTGTCCGCGAGCTTGTGCACGAGCGAAGCGCTGGCGCGATAGCCCAGCCGGTCATAATCGGGGAAATCCTTGCCGCCGTCGTAGAACACGGGGCCGGCGCGCGCGACGAGGGTGGGGCCGCGATAGTCGAGCGGATCGAGCGTCGAGATGTTCACGGTCGCCGCCACGCCCCCGGCGATCAGGTCCGCCGACTGCGACTTGTAGACCTGAACGCCCGAGACGACTTCGGACGGATAGATTTCCCAGCGTATGTTCCGGTCCGGCTCGCTGGAGGCTACCTCGCGGCCGTTGATCGTGCCGAGCACCAGCCGCGCGCCAAGACCGCGGATCACTGCCTGGCTGTCGTTGCCGCGATCGCGCGTGGCGTTGACACCGGGCAGGCGATTGATCGATTCCGCGATCGTCACGTCGGGCAGCACGCCGATCTCGTTGGCGGAGATCGCGTCGACCACCTTGTCGGAATCGCGCTTGACGCCCAGGGCGTCGCGCATGCTCTGACGAATGCCGGAGACGACGATCTCGTCCGAACCCTGCTCGGCAGATGGCGCCGGGTCCTGCTGGGCCCATGCCGGCGTGGCGATCGCCGCGACCATCGCCGCTGCGCTTATCGCGCAAAGCACGTTCAGTTTCCGCATTTCAGATCCTCCCCATTTTTATGAACGGTGCGAGCCCCGGTGCGCCTATGCCTGGCGCTTCTCCGGGGCTCAGTTCTGTGGCCGCCGGCGATAGTCGTGACGAAGGAAGTCGAAGGCCGGCAGCGCCTCATGATCGCGCAGGCCGAACCAGGCGGCGTTTTCCCAGTTCGAGCCCGTGCCCCAGCGGGTCTTGCAGCCGGTCGAGATCCAGGCGGGCTCCCAATAGACGGTGCCGATGCCGCCGTTGTCGATGACGGTCTGGGTCACGTCGATCAGATATTTGCGCTGACCCTCCGGAGTCGCCGGATAGCCCGGGATCAGGCTGTCGGGCCCCAGCAGATTGGGCGAGGCATCCTCGCCGTCGTTGGTGAAGGGATAGGCCGTTTCGACGAGAACGACGTCCTTCCCGTAGCGCCGCCGCGTCTCCGCGATCGTCTCGCCCAGTTCGGGAATCGAGCGCTTCGACCATTTGCGATAATAGCTGATGCCGATCAGATCATAGTCGGTCACGCCGGCACGCGTTGCATCGTCGAACCAGGGAAGCACATTCTCCGGCTGGGCGATGTGGAGCATGGACCTGATCGGCTTGCCCGCCGCCGCGCTTGCGTCGCGCACTGCCTTGAGCCCGGCGTTGAGCAGCCGCGCGTTGCGGCCCCAGTCGATCTTCTTCTTTCCCTCGCCGCTCATCAGCTCGGGATTGGTCTCGTTGCCGACCTGGACCCATTCCGGTGCCTCACCGGCTGCGACAAGGCGGCCGATGATCTCCCGCGTATAGTCGTAGAGAGCTTTGGCCTGAGTTTCGGTGTCGAGACTGGCCCAGGCGGCGGGCGCGTGCTGCTTGTCGCCGTCGGCCCAATCGTCCGAATAGTGGAAATCCAGCAATACCGAGAGGCCCGCCCGATGCGCGCGGCGGATCGTCTTCAGAACATCGTCATAGTTGCTGTAGCGGGTCCATTTCGCATCGTTCCAGATGCGCACGCGCACGATATTGCCGCCCTCCGACTTGAGCAGCGCGAACGGGTCGACCGCCTTGCCGTTCTTGCGATAGACGGCGCCGCAATCCTCCATCTCGTTCACATAGGAAAGATCGGCTCCGAGATAGAGCGTCGGATCGGGATTGGCGGCTGCCATCAGCAGCGCGGCGAGCGAGGCCGGCATCATCGCGGAGCACCCGCGAGCAGCGCGACGGTTCCGGCGGCGAGCCCGTCCGCGGTTGCGGTGACCCGCACCGGACCCGCTCCGCCGCTGGACTGGACGATCGCCTGCGCGAGTCCGTTGAACGCGCTGCGAACGGTGGCGCGGTCGGGCTCGTGGCTGGTCGGGTCACCGTTGCCCACGCCGATCACGCGCGCCGGCCCGGCGACGTCGAAGCGAAGCCTGGCGTTTCCGTTCGGCACGATCCGCCCGCGTGCATCCACGATCTCGGCGCGGATCATCGACACGTCGCGTCCGTCGCCTGCCAGCGTTCGCCTGTCGGCGATGAGCCGGACCGCCGCGGGCGCGCCCGTGGTTTCGCGGCGCGCCACCGCAGCGCGACGTCCCGCCCTGAATCCGCGCGCCTCGATCGCCCCGGCGGCATAGGGGACCATCCAGGCAAGATGCCGGCCGCGCTCGACCTTCTTGCGCCCCAGGCTCCGGCCGTTGAGCAGCAGTTCCACTTCGTCGCAGTTGCTGTGGACCCAGACCTCGATGTCCTGGCCCTCTTTCCCCGCCCAGTTCCAGTGCGGGAAGAGGTGCACGAGCGGCTCCGGGCGCCACCACGCGCGATAATACCAGTAATTGTCCTTCGGGAAGCCGCAGAGATCCATCACGCCGAAGTAGCTCGAGACGCTGGGCCAGGCGGGGTAGGGAGTGGGCTCGCCGCGGTAATCGAAACCGGTCCAGATGAATCCGCCGGCGATGTAGGGCCGCGGCTCGACGATCGTCCACCACGCCTCCGACGTCGTCGCCCACCACGGATGCTCGGTGTCATAGGCGCGCAGCGTGTGCCGCGCCTCATCGGTGACATATTCGCCGCGGGTCGACACGGTGCTCGCCGTCTCGGTCCCCATCACCGGCTTGTCGGGGAACTTCGCGTGGAAGGGTTCCATCTTGTCGGTACGATAGTTGAAGCCGACCACGTCCACTTCCATGGTGGTGGGGCCGTCGAAAGCGTTGTCGAAGGCCTGCGTCGTCGGCCGCGTGGGATCGAGCGCTTTCACGCGCCGGACCATTTCCGCGCTGATCCTCGCCCCGCGCGCGGATCCCTGGTGCGGCTCTTCATTGCCCACCGACCATGCGATGATGCTCGGATGGTTGCGCCCGCGGCGGACCAGCCGCTCGAGCTGGTCCATCGCTTCGGCGTCGGTGCTGTTGAGCCGCGCCTCGTCGATCATCAGCATGCCCATGCGGTCGCACGTCTCCAGAAGGGACGTCGCCGCCGGATTGTGCGCGCTCCGCCAGGCGTTCGCGCCCATATCCCTGGTGACCTGAACCCTCCAGCGGTGGAGCGCGTCGGGAATGCCCGCGCCGACCCCGGCATGATCGTGGTGGTTGCAGACTCCGAGAAGCTTGACCGGCTTGCCGTTCAGCAGAAAGCCGCGCTGCGCGTCGAAACGGATCGTCCGGATGCCGAAGCTGGTCTCATAGCGATCGACGACCTCGCCCTGCACCACGAGCTCGCTCGTCAGCGTATAGAGGCGGGGCGTGTCGATGGACCAGAGTTGCGGCGCCGCGAGGCTGGTGGCGCCGCTGAGTTCGCCCCTGTTTTCGCCGGCGAGCCGCAGCGTCGCATCGGGCAGCTCGGCGACGGTCCGCCCGTCGGGATCGACGATCCGCTGGCGCAGCAGCACTTCGGCCGGCTCGGTCTGGTCGTTCACCACCTCGGTGGTCACGTCGATGCGCGCGCCGGCGGGTCCCACGTCGGAGCGGACGAACGTGCCCCATTGCGGAATATGGACCGGCGCCGCGCGCACCAGGTGGACATTGCGATAGATGCCCGCGCCTTCGTAGAACCAGCCTTCGCCCAGCGTCGCATCGGCACGGACGGCGATCACATTGGGCCCGCCGGAATAATCGAGAAAGTCCGACAGATCGACCTTGAAGGGTGTGTATCCGCTCTCGTTGCGGCCGACGACATAGCCGTTCACGAAGACCAGACAGTCGCGGAAGACGCCGTCGAACTCCAGCCAGAGCCGACGCTTCGCATCCTCGGGGCCTACCTCGATCGACCGGCGGTACCAGCCGATGCTGTTCGCAGGATGCGCCCGGCCCACCGCCTTGAAGCCATGCGCGGCGACTGCGTCGCGGGTGTTCTCGGGAGCCGGGGTGGCTGGCGGTGCGTAGGGGAGGTCGACCACCCAGTCGTGCGGTACCTGCACCGCGCTCCAGCCGCTGTCGTCGAACTTCGGCATCGCCGCGTCGGCCGTGCCGACTCCAGCCTTTGCAAAGCTGCGCTGGTTGCGTCCCCAGCCGAAGTCCCTCTCGATGTCCGCGGCGTGGCCCAGGTGAAACCGCCAACCATCGTCCAGCAGCTCGCGCGTTCGCGGGACGCTGGTGAGAGGGGCCGCATGGGCCGTGCTGCGGATTGCGGTCGCGGGCAGCATCGCTGCCGCCGCCACGAGGAGCTCGCGTCTTTCCATCCCCACCCCGAACTTATAGTTATTAATAGTATGATTAATGCGAGGTTCGCGCCCTGTCGAGAACAAGATTCGCGTGCCTGCGAAAGACGGCCCGGGCCGTCACATCTAACTGATTTTGCTAAGCTTCGTTGGCGGGGCGGAGCGGCAAGGTGCTGCAACACAGCCTTCATCGCAGGGCCGCGGCGCGCGAGATAATCGGACCACGCGGACGGCCTCGCGCCGCCGTTCCCGGGTTTGCCAGGCCCAAGCAAAGCTGTTTGCCCACAGCATTGTCGTGCGCGTGCGCGTCGCCATGTTGCGTCGGGGGACCCGCACCCCCTAGATGCGGGTCAAAGCATTCCGGAAGGCACGATGACGACCGCTACCCATTCGACTCGCATGCTGATCCTGGGCTCGGGGCCTGCAGGGCTGTCCGCCGCCATCTATGGCGCGCGCGCCGGCCTCGCGCCGATCGTGGTCCAGGGCATCCAGCCCGGCGGCCAGCTGATGACCACGACTGACGTGGAGAACTACCCGGGCTTCCGCGAAGTGATCCAGGGGCCCTGGTTGATGCAGGAGATGCAGGCGCAGGCCGAGCATGTCGGTGCGCAGATGATGTGGGACACGATCGTCGAGGTCGACGTCACCCAGCGCCCGTTCCGCATGGTGGGAGACAGCGGCACCGTCTATCTGGGCGACACGCTGGTGATTGCCACCGGCGCGCAAGCCAAATGGCTGGGGCTCGATTCGGAAGAGCTGCTCAAGGGCAAGGGCGTGAGCGCCTGCGCGACCTGCGACGGCTTCTTCTTCCGCGGCAAGAAGGTCGCAGTGATCGGCGGCGGCAACACCGCGGTGGAGGAAGCGCTCTACCTCACCAACCACAGCCATGACGTGACGCTGATCCACCGCCGCGACACGCTGCGCGCCGAGAAGATCCTCCAGCAGCGGCTGCACGCCAACGAGCGGATCACGACGCTGTGGAACAAGAAGGTCGAGCGGTTCATCGGCGGCGGCAACCCCGAGGGGCTGGTCGGCATCGAGCTCAAGGACACGGTGACCGGCGAGGTCTCGACGCTTGAGGTCGACGGCGGCTTCGTCGCGATCGGTCATCATCCGGCGACCGAGCTCTTCCGCGGCCATCTCGCGCTCGATGACGACGGCTACATCACCGTCGAGAAGGGCACGACCAGGACCAGCGTGCCCGGCGTGTTCGCCTGCGGCGACGTGATGGACAAGCATTATCGTCAGGCGATCACCGCCGCGGGCACCGGCTGCATGGCCGCGCTCGATGCCGAGCGCTTCCTTGCCGAGGCGGACTTCGAAGTGGCGCAGGCGGCGGAGTAAGCTTTTCCGTCATCCTGCCTGCGCGGGATGGCAGGTCAGGAGCTTACGCGATGCTCTTCAGAACCTGCCTGAACAGCCAATCCTTGTCTTCGGCGCTGGCGAAGCTGTGGCTGGCGCTGTCGCGGGTCTCGACAGCGATCCGGGGGCGGGCGGCGTCGAACGTCGGGCTGCGGAAGGCATCGGCGAAGGCCGCCGCCGTATTGTCTGCGCGCGCGAGCAGGATCGTCACGGCAGCTGCACTCTCCGCCAGAGCGGCGGCGACACGCGGGGAGAGGCTGTCAGGAACCTCGGGACCCTTCTGCGAAACTTTCCGTAACCCGTTGATCAATTTGCTGATATCGACGCCGCCTCTCAGCAGACGAAGCCATTCGCGTGGATCGCGCAGCTTGCGGGCATAGCGGGCGCGGATCGCCGCGGCCGGGGGCAGCGAGTCGGTCGCTTCCACCACCCAAGGATTGGCGAGCAGGAGTGCGTCGATCCCTGCCTCGCGATGGAAGAAGGCGAGGGCAGTCGCCGCGTCGCAATTGCCGAAACCGACCATGCGCGCGAGCCGGGGTGTCTCGCTGCGAAAGGCGGCACTGGCGGCGGCGATGTCCTGCACGCTGCTCTCGAAGCCGCGGTTCTCGCCGGTGGAATCGCCGATCCCACGCCGATCGAAGCGGAAGACCGGATATCCCGCTTCGGCTACCCGCCGGGCGAGCAACGCCATGCCGCGGTGCGCGCCGATGCGGATCTCGTTGCCGCCCGAGACGATCAGCAGGCCAGTCGTGCCCGGCGCCTCGTCGAGCGTGCCCGCCAGCGTCTCGCCGGCGCAGGGGAAGGTGATCAGCCTTCGCATGCGCGCACCCAGGCAGCGATGTCGTCGGCGAGGAGTTCTGCGAGCGCGGGATCGTTGTCGGGCTCGGCTCGACGCCACAAAGGGGCGCCGGGAAACTTCGCGTTGGCTTCCTCCGGATCGCTTTCGAGGCGCGTCAGGCGATTGGGAGTCGCCCGGTCCGGAATCGCATGAACGAGGAGATGGAGCAGATCGACAGAAAGGCCGATACCGGCCGCCTCGGTTCGTGTCCCGGCCGGCGCGGTCGTGGCAAGGTCCATAAGCAACGGCGCTTTGGGTTGGGTGATCTGGCGCGCCCGCTGAAGATCGCGCACCAGCGCACTTCCGTCGACCGGCGCGAAGATCCAACTACTCTTTCGCCGGGCGCCTGGCGTTATCAGCGCGCCACCCCGGATCGCCACCGTATGGGGATTTCCAAGTGAAGCCGCGGCTGCACCGAATGCCTGCTGCCAGTCCCTTAGTGTAACCTCTTGCGTCGGCACCAGGCTCTCGCCCTGGCCGGGCAGGTCCGGCAGTGCGCTCGCGATTCCCCGGTCCGCCAGCGCGCGCAGGATCGTCACTACGAACGCCCGTGTGCGATTGGCCTCCTCAAACAGCGGAAGCGCCGCGACGACGACCGGGCCGGTATCGGGGCCGAAGCGCAACATCGCCTCGCGCCCCCCCGCCCAGTCGTAGTGATCGATCACCCGAGCGCCTTGGTGGCCGCGAAACGAGTGAGCGCACCGAAGCTCTCGAGCATCTCGCCGTCGACCTCGTCGTCCTCGATAAGGATGCCGAGCCGGTCCTCGATCTCGGTAAGCACGCCGGCCACGGCCAGCGAGTCGAGTTCGGGCAGCGCCCCGAACAGCGGCGTGGATTCGTCGAAGGCAGCGGCGCGCGCCTCGCTCAGCCCCAGCACGTCGCGCAGCACCGCGCGTACCGTGTTCTCGACCTGATCATAGTCCTGGCGCTGCAATTCCATTCCCCTGCGACGTTTTTTCGCTCCCGTAAGGGTTGGCGGGTGCGCTGCCAAGTATATGGGTATGGATGTGATCGCGCTCGACCCAACTCCGCACGCTATCGACACGCTGCCGCTGCGTGGTGCGCCCGCAGCGATTGCGCTGGAGGACAGGGGCGGCACGCTGAGCTTTGCCGCGCTCGAAGCCGCGGTGGGCGGGCTGGCGCACTGGCTCTCGCAGCTGGGGCTGGCGCCGGGCGAACGCGTGGCGACCTGGCTTCCCAAGACGCGCACTGCCTGCCTGATGCCGCTCGCCGCGCCGCGCGCCGGGCTCGTGCATGTGCCGATCAACCCGATCCTCAAGCGCGCGCAGGTCGCGCATATCCTCGCCGACAGCGGCGCGCGGCTGCTGGTGACGCAGGGCGCACGCACCGCCGCGCTGGAGCCCGGCGACGTGCCCGCCGAGTGCCGGCTTGTGACGGAGGATGAACTCGAAGCGACCGACGCCATGCCGCCGTCGAGCGCTGCTTCGGACACGCTGGCAGCAATCCTCTACACCTCGGGCTCGACCGGCAGGCCCAAGGGCGTGATGCTAAGCCATGCCAATTTATGGCTAGGTGCCATTAGCGTAGCTTATTATCTTGAGATTGAATCTGAAGATCGTGTGCTGGGCGTGCTGCCGCTCAGCTTCGATTATGGCCAGAACCAGTTGCTCTCGACCTGGGCCGCCAGCGCGTGTGTGGTGCCGCTCGACTATCTGACCGCGCGCGACGTGGTGAAGGCCGTCGATCGCTTCGGCGCGACCACGCTGGCGGGTGTGCCGCCGCTGTGGGTGCAGCTTCTCGAGGCCGACTGGCCGGCGGAGACCGCGGCAAAGCTCAGACGGTTGACCAATTCGGGCGGGGCGCTGACGCCCCGGCTGGTGCGTGGCCTGCGCGAGCGCTTTCCCGCCGCGGACCTCTACCCGATGTACGGCCTTACCGAGGCCTTCCGCTCGACCTGGCTCGATCCGGCGCTGGTCGACGCGCATCCGGATTCGATCGGTCGCGCCATTCCCTTCGCCGAGGTGATGGTCGTGCGCCCCGACGGCGGCCGCGCAGCGCCGGGGGAGCCGGGCGAGCTGGTCCATGCCGGGCCGCTGGTGGCGCAGGGCTATTGGCAGGACGCGGAGCGCACCGCGCAGCGCTTCCGTCCCGCGCCGGAATTCGCCACAAGTACGGGTATGGCGGTCTGGTCAGGCGATACGGTGGTCGAAGGCGCGGATGGGCTGCTGCGCTTCGTCGGGCGCGACGACGAGATGATCAAGAGCGCCGGCAACCGCGTCAGCCCCACCGAGATCGAGGATGCCGTGCTCTCCGGCGGCGAGACGCGCGAGGCCGCGGCCTTCGGCGTGCCCGACGAGCGGCTCGGGCAGGCGATCGTGGTCGTCGCGCGCGGCGATGGCTCGCGCGAGCACGATTTGCGTGACCGGCTGCGGCGCGAGCTGCCGAGCTTCATGCAGCCCGCACGGTACGACTGGCGCGAGGACCTGCCGCGCAACGCCAACGGCAAGCTCGACCGCACCGCGCTCAAGGCGGAACTCGTATGACCGCCAAGCCCCACGGCCCGATCCCGCCCGAATTCGCGGAGCTGAACTCGCTGCCGTGGCTCGGTGAGGCGACTCCCGCCTATGTCTATGACTTCGCGATCGTCGCGGCGCGCATCGCGCGGCTGCGTGCGGCGCTGCCAGCGCGCGTGGCAGTCCATTATGCGATCAAGGCCAATCCCTTCCCTCCGCTGCTCGCCGGAATCGCGCCGCTGGTCGACGGGATGGACGTCGCCTCCGCTGGCGAGCTGGAGAGGGCGCTTGGCGTCATGGCGGAATCGCAGATCAGCTTCGCCGGCCCCGGCAAGCGCGATTTCGAGCTGGAAGCCGCGATCCGCGCAGGGGTGACGATCAACCTCGAGTCCGAGAGCGAGGGCCAGCGCGCGCTGGCGATCGGCGGAATGCTGGGGGTGACGCCTCGGCTGGCTGTACGCGTCAATCCGGACTTCGAGCTGCGCGGTTCGGGGATGAAGATGGGCGGACGCGCCTCGCCCTTCGGCGTCGAGGCGCAGCATGTGCCCGGGTTCGTCCGCCGCCTGATCGCGGGCGGGGCGGAGTGGTGCGGCTTCCACATCTTCGCGGGCTCGCAGTCGCTCGACACTCAGGCCGTGATCGAGACGCAGGCGGCCACCGTCGCGCTCGCCGTCCGCCTGTCCGAGGAAGCCGGACTCGTGCCGCCTTTGGTCAATCTCGGCGGCGGCTTCGGCATCCCCTATTTCCCCGGCGACGCGCCGCTCGATGTCGAGGCGATCGGCGCCGCGCTCGATGCGCCGCTGGGCGCCTTGCCGCACACCCAATTCGCGATCGAGCTCGGCCGCTGGCTGGTCGGTGAGGCGGGGGTCTATCTGGCGCGCGTGGTCGACCGAAAGGTGAGCCAGGGCGAGACCTTCCTGATCGTCGACGGCGGGCTCAACCATCATCTCGCCGCCACGGGCAATTTCGGCACCGTCGTGCGCCGCAACTATCCCGTCGCGCTCGCGCACCGGATGCAGGATGCGCCCGAGGAAGTGGTGAGCATCGTAGGGCCCCTGTGCACGCCGCTGGACCGGCTCGCCGACCGCGTCGCGCTGCCCGCGGCGAGGGTAGGCGACGTCATCGCGATCTTCGCTTCCGGAGCCTATGGCGCCACTGCCAGCCCCGCGGCCTTCCTCGGCCATCCGCCGGCGCGCGAGCTGCTCGTCAACGCCCCCGACGCCTAACCGTATCTTTACCTATACTGCCGCATAGCCGGGCGGGACCCGCAGGTACCTGCAGCCGAGACGTTGGCTGCGCGTCGGTACGTGCGGTGGGGAGCTCGGGCATGATTTTCGATCGTTATTCCAGGATTTTCGCCGCGCTTGGCGTCATGGCGACGACGCTCGGCGGGTGTGGCGGCGGCGGCCGCCCGGAGCTGCCGGCGGCGGCGGCCGTTGCCAGCCGCGAGGCGCCGAGCGACGAATATGTCATCGGCCCGATGGACCAGCTCAACGTCTTCGTGTGGCGCAACCCCGAGCTGTCGGCCAAGGTGCAGGTGCGCCCCGACGGCCGCATCACCACGCCGCTGATCAGCGACATGCCCGCAGTGGGCAAGACGCCTGCCATGCTCGCGGACGATCTCAAGCTGGCGCTCGGCGAATATATCAAGGATCCGATCGTTTCGGTGATCGTCGAGAATTTCTCGGGCACCTACAGCCAGCAGATTCGCGTGGTGGGCGCGACCGAGAAGCCGGCCTCGCTGCCCTATCGCGCCAACATGACTGCGCTCGACGCGATGATCGCAGTCGGCGGGCTTTCCGAATTCGCCTCGGGCAACCGCGCCCGGCTCGTGCGCTACGACCGTCAGACCGGCAAGCAGCGCGAATACAAGGTCCGCCTCGGCGACCTGCTCAAGAACGGGGACATCTCCGCGAACGTCCGGCTGGAGCCGGGCGACGTGATCATCATCCCCGAAAGCATGTTCTGAGGAGCGCGGGGGATGGGGGGTCTCTGGGAAGAGTTTCGCGCCGCGCTGCACGCGGTGTGGATCCGTCGATGGATCGCGCTGGCAGTCGCCTGGGCGCTGTGCCTCGTCGGCTGGTTCATGGTGTCACAGATCCCGAACCAGTATGAATCGCGGGCGCGCATTTTCGTGCAGCTTCGTCAGATCCTGCCGACCGACGGCGTCGCCACGGCCCAGCAGCAGAAGGACATCGATCGCGTCCGCCAGACGCTGACCTCGGCGGTCAACCTCGAGAAGGTCGTGCGCGGCACCGACATCGCGCGCACCGTCTCCAGCGACCGCGACGTGGCGGACCGGATCGCCGGATTGCAGAAGGCGATCAAGCTCACTGCGCAACAGGACAATCTGTTCGAGATCAGTGTGACTGCGCCCAGCGGCAAGCTGGCGCGCCAGATCGCGCAGAAGCTGATCGACATCTTCGTCGAGCAGAACCTCGCCGACAATCGCGACCAGACCAGCCAGTCGCTCGGCTTCCTCGACCAGCAGCTCGATGAGCGGCAGAAGCAGTTGCAGGAGGCCGAGGCCAAGCGCGCAGACTTCCAGGCGCGCTTCCTCGGCTCGCTGCCGGGCACGGGGTCGCTGAACGATCGCATCGGCGCAGCCCGCACCCAGCTGCAACAGGTCCAGTCGGATCTCGCGGCCGCGCAGAGCAGCCTCAACGCAGTCAATGCGCAGATGGCGGGCGCAGGTGCGGGGGGCGGCACTGCCGTCGCGGGACCGGCACGCGCCAGGCTCGCGGCGATCCAGGGCCAGATCGCCGAAGCGCGCGCACGCGGCTGGACCGACAGCCATCCCGACATGATCGCGCTCCGGAACCAGCTCGCGGCTGCGCAGGCGGCGGCAAAGGGTGAGCCGCTGGGGACCGGCGGCGCGGGCGGCAATCCGCTCTTGCTGAGCCTCAAGTCGATGCAGGCCGACAAGTCGGCGCAGGTCGCCGCGCTGGTCGAGCGCCGCAACCAGCTCGGGGATGACCTTGCCCAGCTCCAGTCCAAGCTCGCCGATGAGCCCGGCGTCGCCGCCGAGCAGGGACAGATCGAGCGCGAATATCAGGTGCTCAAGGATCAGTATGACAAGCTGCTTGCCGACCGCGAGCGCGTGAAGATCACCAGCCAGGCACAGAATGTGAGCGACTCGGCCAAGTTCAACCTCGTCGATCCGCCGACGCTGCCGCGCGCGCCGACGTCGCCCAATCGTCCGCTGCTGCTGGTCGGCGTGCTGATCGCCGGGCTGGGCGCGGGTGTCGGCGCGGCGTTCGCGCTGGCCAAACTCACCACCACTTTCTCCACCGCCTCGCGGCTGGAGAAGGCGAGCGGGATGCCGGTGATCGGATCGATCGGCGAAGTGCTGACCGTCGCGCAGCTGGCGACGCGCCGCCGCGACCTGCGGCTGTTCGCTGGCGGCGCGGGGGCGCTCGGGCTGGCCTTCGTCGGGATGCTGGGGCTCGAAATGATCCAGCGCGGAATGGGGGCCTGAGCCGATGAACGACGAAACGCCGCGCCGTTACCGGGGATCGCTGATCGAGCGTGCCGCCGAGCATTTCCAGTTCGCCCCGCCGCCCACGCCACGCCCGGCACAGATGCCGGCGGAGGCGCCGGAGGGCGATATGCTGCGTCCGCAGCAGCCGCTTGCCGCCGAGCACGAGTTGGTGGCGCCCGAGTTCATCGTTCCGCCCGAACCCGCGGCCGAAGCAGAGCCTGTTTCTGAGTGGGTAGTCGAGCCGGAGCTCGAGCCTGTCGACGCATGGGCGGACGAGCCGGTCTTCGTCCCCGAACCCGGACCCGTCCTCCAGCCGATCGACGGCATCGTCGCGATCGACCGCGCGCTGCTGCGCGAAGCGGGGATGCTGCTTCCGGGCGGCCCGGTCACGCCGCTCGCGGAGGAATTCCGCATGGTGAAGCGCCAGCTGCTGCTCACTGCGCGTGCGGTGGCGGCCGGGAGCGACGCACAGGCCGCGGACCGCGCGCGGATGATCCTCGTCTGCTCGGCACGGCCGAACGAGGGCAAGACCTTCTGCGCGATCAACCTAGCGCTCTCGATGGCGGCCGAGAAGGACATGGAGATCCTGCTCGTCGACGCCGATTTCCCCAAGCCCGACGTGCTCGCACGCCTCGGGCTGCCGCAGGGGCCGGGACTGCTTGACGCGCTCTCGGGCGCGGTGGACGAGGTCGAGGACTGCATCCTCGCGACCGACGTGCCCCAGCTCAAGATACTGCCCGCAGGCACGCGCACGAACAGCGACACCGAGCTGCTGGCGAGCGATCGCGCACGGGCGATCCTCGACGGCCTCGCCGCGGCCAATCCGCGTCGCATCGTGATCTTCGATTCGCCGCCCGCGCTCGCGGCGTCGCCCGCCTCGGTGCTCGCGCTCCACGTCGGCCAGGCGATGATGGTCGTGCGCGCAGATGCCACCAGCGAGAGCGATCTGCGCGAGGCGGTTCAGCTGCTCGACGGCTGCGAGCACATTCAGCTGCTGCTCAATTCGGTTTCCTTCCAGCCCGGCGGCCGCCGGTTCGGAAGCTATTACGGTGAGATGGACGGATGATTCGGCTGCGCTTCTTCCTGAGCGCGCTGGCGCTTGCCGGCGCGGCGCAGCCCGCCGCGGCGCAGCGCGCGCAGGTCTCGCCCTACATCGAGGCAACGCAGGTGGTCACCGCGGACCTCGGCGACGGCGGTGATCTGCTCACCTATTCGACTGTGGGAGCGGGGATCGATGCGTCGATCGAGTCTCGCCGCGTGCAGGTGCAGGTCAGCTACAAGTACGAGCACCGCTTTTCCTACGACAGGAGGCTCGCCGATCAGGACATGCACAGCGGCCTGGCCCAGGCGCGCGCCACCGTGGCGCCGGACCTGACGCTTGAGGCCGGCGCGATCGCGGCGAATGCGCGTGCCGACGTACGCGGCGACGCGACGGCGACGGGGCAGGGCAATGTCCGTAACCGCAGCCAGGTCTATTCGGCCTATGCGGGACCGAACCTCGCCACGCACGTCGGCC
>DATLJJ010000477.1:0-13272 GCA_035538975.1 Sphingomonas sp.
CGCACCTCCCCCGTCACCATCGAAATGCGCGTGGCCTGCGAATAGGTGGCTGCGGGCGCGTCCGTCAGTGGCCGGAGCGCCGGATCGAAGGCGTCGGCGAGCGCCGGCCCCTCGAACCGCTCGAATACATATTGCCCCGCATAGCCCACCGATGAGGTGAGCTCGAGCGTTCCCCATTGCTTGCGCGCGACGAGATCGGTCAGCCAATAATCGTTGCGAAAAGGCTGGGCCATGCTGCTCGCGCGGGCGAGTTCGCCGACCCCGCGTTCGGCATATTGGCTGTCGTCGCCGTCGATGCGCTGGCCGACGGCGTTGAGATCGATGGTCCAGTCGTCGCCCGGATCGATGCGCAGCCCGGCGCGCCCGCCCACGGTCCGCACTTGATTGACGTCGTTCAGCCCGCGTCTGAAGTCATCGATATAACCGCCTTCGATCGATCCGAAGGCCAGCGCGCGCAGTGCCGCCACGCCTTCCTTCATCGGTATGTTCAGGACGGTGCCGCCGTCGATTCCCGGCTGGCCGTGCTGGACGGCCTGCACCCCGCCCCATGCCGCGCCCTCGAAGGTCTGGAGGTCGGGTGCATGCGGCACGACGCGCACCACGCCACCGAGCGATCCCGCGCCGTACAGCGTGCCTTGCGGCCCCTCGAGCACCTCGATGCTCTGCACGTCGTAGAGCCGCAGATCGGGGTCGGGCGCGCTGTAGGTGATGCGGCTGTTCCCCCAATATTGCCCCACCGTCGACTGCGTGGGCCCTACGAAGCTCGAATCGGCGATGCCGCGGATGAAGAGCTTGTTGCGGCCCGGGCCGAGATGCGTGGAGGCGACGCTGGCGATCCGGGCCTCGATCGCCTCGGTCCCGCGCAGGCTGTCTGCCAGCGAAAGCGCCGATCCCTCGACCACCTGCACGCCCCCCGGGTAGGCGCTGATCGGGATGTTGCGCTTGGAGGCGGTCACCACGATCTCTTCGGGCGTCGACGGCGGGTCGACCGGCAGGGTGCGAGGCGCCTGTGGGCGCTGCGGCCTGGCCGTCTTCGGCGCCGGTGCCCGCTCGATGAGAAAGGTCGCCGGGGCGACGCGGCGTGCACGAAGACCGGTGCCAAGCAGCATCCGCTCGAGCGCCTGCGAGGCGAGGAAGCGCCCGCGCACCGGATGCACCGGCGTGCCGGCCAGCCGCCCTTCGCGAAACCCGATGCTCGTGCCGGTCTGGCGGCTGAGCAACCGGACGGCCTGGTCAAGCCGCGCCTCGCGCACGTCGACCTCCGCCGCTCGCTCCTGCGCAACCGCAGGAGACGCCACCATTAATAACGCCAGGGCGAGCGGGCTAGCGGACCGCACCATTTGCGGGGGACATCGTCCATCCTTCCCCGTTTCTGGTGAAGCGGACGCCGAGGAACGGCCCTGCGCGCGCCACTATTTCGTCGGGTGAACCGTCGAGCCGCAGCGTTCCGCTGATCGCGAGCCCGCCGGCCCCATCGGCAGTGCGCACGGGACGGCCGAGGCTGCGCGTCAGATCGCGCGCGACCTGCTCCAGCGGGGCGTTGTCATAGTGCAGCTCGCCCGATGCCCAGCTGCCGATCGTCTGCGGATCGGCGCGGCCGAGGACCGGGGCAGCTCCCCCGCCCCTCCGCTTGAGCGTGTCGCCCGGCGCGAGCCGGACTTCGCCCGGCCCCGGCTGGTAGATCACCGCACCCTCCGCGACCGCGACCTCGAGCGCGTCGCCGTCCCGCACGACGTTGAACACGGTCCCTGCATCGAGCAGCCGCGTGCCGCCCGTCATGACGACGAAGGGGTTGGCTGCATCGTGCTTCACCGCGAACCGCACCTCGCCCTGATCGAGCACCACATGGCGCGGCGTATCGGGATCGATCGTGACGCGCGTGGCGCCGTTGAGGGCGATCTGCGATCCGTCGGCAAGGTCGATCGTGCGGTGCTCGCCCGGGGCGGTCGCGACCTGCTGCGCCGGGGCATCGTGGTCGAGCAGCGACCAGCCGGTGATCGCCGCCACCGCGGCCGCTGCTGCCGCACCGGCGCCGAGCCACCAGGGGCGGCGGGGCGCCGTCGCTGCAACCGGCTCCGCAACTGGTGCCGGCGCCCGGGCCAGCAGGTCCGCCGCCCAGTCAGCATCGTCGAGCGCCGCCTCATAGGCGGGGGAGTGCGCCGGATCGGCCTCCAGCCATTCGGTGAAGCCGTCCCAGTCGGCGAACGCCGGATCCTGGACGCGGATCGCCCAGAGCCGGGCCGCCTCCTTTATCTCCGGAATTTGTGCGTTCGTCGTCATGATGTCCCTATGACGGAGCCCGGGCGATCATTCCGCATCGAATTTCGCCCTCAGCTGCGCCAGCGCGCGATATGCCTTCTGCAAATCCTTTTCCACCGAGCTCAGGCTCACCCCAAGCTCGCGCGCGACAATAGCCTGGCCCACGCCGTCGAGCCGGCAGCGGCGGAACACCAGCTCGACACGCGGCCCCAGCGCGGCGAGCGCGCCCTGCACCTCGCGCAGCTGTTCGCGGGCGATCAGCGCCCGCTCCCCTTGGGGCATCTCCTCGCTCGTCGTGCCGGCATCGTGCCATTCCTGCTGGCGCCGATCGCGGCTCACGGTCGAGCGGCGCCGATCGCGGACGAGGTTCTCCGCCGCGCGGAACAGATAGGAGAGCGGATCGGCAATCGGCTGGGTCGGCGTCGACGCGACGCGCTGCCACAGGTCGTGCAGCACGTCCTCAGCGTCCTCGCCCATCCCGCGTGCAGCGAGGAAGCGGAGCAATCGGCCGCGCTCGTTCAGAACGACGTGCTGGAGCCCACTCATGTTGTCGGCCGGACTCATCGCGCGCCGTGAAGCATTTCCAGCCAGGCTTGCCAACCCCGGTGCCGGGGAGCTCCACCGGAAAGGCCGGATCGCGGTTGCGATCGAGGTCTCATGCGCCTTCAGAGCCCCCTCTCCTGCGAGCGAGCCGGGGCGCGTGCGCGGGCGAATGCCGAGATATGCGGCGGTTCGGGCGTGATCGTTGCGCGAGGCCGTGGTGCGACAGCGACTTCCTCTCCGCCGGCTCGTAGATAGGGCAGCGGATCGACTGCGTTACGGCCGATGCGCACCTCGAAATGGAGGTGGCTTCCCGTAGAACGTCCGGTCGAGCCCATCAGTGCGATGGGCTGGCCTCGTTCGACATGCACGCCAGGGCGCACAAGGATGCGCGAGAGGTGGGCATATCGTGTGCCGAGCGCGTCGTCGTGCGCGATCTCGACCATCTCGCCATAGCTTCCGGCGACGCCGGCGAAGCGAACGGTACCGGACGCCGCGGCGAGAATTGGGGTACCCGGCGCGCCGGGTATGTCGATGCCATAGTGCGTGGCGACGGTCCCGCGAATGGGATCCCCGCGGCGTCCAAACCGCGAGGATAGCCGCGGGAGCGCCGCCCGTACTCCAGCGCGGCGCGGCGGTTCGGCCACCACGGGCCGTATCTCCGGCGCTTCTTCGGTCGGGGGCAAGCGAAACGCCGCGCCGGCACCGCCGGGGAGTTCAGGGGTGATGCCCGGCGGCACCGGCTGAGCGTCCGGGGGGAACGCGAGCAACAAGGCCAGGTGCAGGGGGAAAATGCCGGGCATCATTGTCTCGACGGAGCGGGCAAGCCGGACCCGTAAGCCCGATGCGAGAAAATTTTGTCTCGTGAATTTTTGCGGAAATCCGCGCCGGACGCCGTCTCTCCCCCAGCCAGTAAATGCTTTTTCAGCCAGGGAGGCGAGGATGAACCCCACCGAGCGCCGCATGCTCGACATGCTCAAATTGGGCCGCGACCGTTACGGCGTCGTCGCAGTCAAGGCGGAGTTCGAGGCAGAGGGCACGCGTCCCGACGAGTTCCTCCGTCTGCTCGAGCTTGCGCATCGCGCCGACCTCAAGGTCGCACTCAAGATCGGCGGCTGCGAGGCAATGTCGGACCTGCTCGCCTCGAAGCTCTATGGCGTCGATCACGTCATCGCGCCGATGGTCGAGACGCCCTACGCGCTCACCAAGTTCGCCGAGGCCAAGGTGAAGACCTATGGGAATAACGCGCACGGCACGCAGTTCCTGTTCAACCTCGAGACCGAGGCGACGCTGCGCAATCTCGATGCGATGCTGCCGATCGCCAAGGCGCAGCTGGACGGTATCGTGTTTGGCCGCGTCGACTTCACGCTTTCGCGCGGGCTGCCGCGCAAGAGCATCAACGATCGCCAGATCACCGATGCCGTCCTGCAGGTCGCGCAGGCCTGCGCCGCCAATGACCTGACGCTCGTCGTCGGGGGTTCGGTGGCGGTCGAGGCGGGCGCGGCGCTGCGCGAGATCCGCGGCGTGCGGCTCGACCGGTTCGAGACGCGGAAAGTGATCTTCGACGGCGCGATGGCCGAATCGCCGTTGTTCGAGGCGGGGATCGCCAATGCCGTGGCGTTCGAGCTCGCCTGGCTCGAGAACAAGCGTGACCATTATTCCGCAATTGCCGACGAGGATCTGGCCCGCATCCGCATGATCCGCGAGCGCAGCGCCGACGCGGCGATCGATCACCTCGCGAGCGAGGCTGCCTGATCCGATGCCGCTGCACGAGGAAGTATCGGCGCTGATGCGCGCCGTCGCCGCCGAAGTGGTGCTGCCGCGCTTCCGCGCGCTCGCCGCCAGCGAGATCACGACCAAGAGCGCGGGTGAAGTCGTCACGATCGCCGATCGCGAGGCGGAATTGCGCCTGCACGACGGACTGGCGGCGCTCGGACTCGGTGCGCGCATCCTCGGCGAGGAAGCGGCCGAGGAGGATCCCGCACTGCTCGATGGCGTCGGCGATGGGCTGGTCTGGCTGGTAGACCCGCTCGACGGAACCGCCAACTTCGCCGCCGGCCTAGCGCCCTTCGGCATGATGATCGCGCTGGTCGAGAATGGCAGCACCGTCGCGGGCTGGATGCTCGACCCGCTCGGCGACCGGCTCTGCCACGCCGTGCGCGGCATGGGCGCGATGTGCGACGGCACCGTCGTCCGCACGCGGCCCACCGGTTCGCTGCGCCCCCGTGCGGCGCTGGGCACGCACTTTCTGACGCCGGATCGGCGGGCGCGCGTGCACAATCAGGCCGATCTGCACCTGGATGTCGTCCCTGTCCCGCGCTGCGCTGCCGAAAGCTACCCGCGGCTCGTGTTCGGGCAGGACGATGCGACCTTGTTCCAGCGCATCCTTCCCTGGGATCATGCGGCGGGCGCGCTGTTCGTGACCGAAGCGGGCGGGATGGTCACGCATTGGGACGGCTCTCCCTGGCGCGTCGGCGGGCCCGGTGTCGGCGTGCTTGCCGCCGCGAGCCCACGGTTGTGGGAACGCGCCGCCGACGTGCTGCTCGACCCGGCTACCGGGCTAGTCGAAGCGGATCGCCTCGCCGCATGATCCACCGTTCGAAGTTTCTCGCGAGCTGCGTGCTCGCTGTCTCGCCCATGCCCGCGCTGGCGCAGCTGGCGTCTCCCGTCGCGACGACACAGCAAGGGACCAACCCGACCGCGCGCGGCGCCGCGGCGGCGCAGGTCGCGGTGCCGACCGCCGAAGTCGCGCCATATCAGCCGACAGTGATCGAGGCGCCGGCGCCCGCTTCGCCCGATGCGCCGGGCGATCTCCGCGCGAAACCGGCGCCGGCGACGCCACCCAGCGAATTCGAGAGCTTTGTGTCGGCGGCGGCGGGCACGCCGCTACGCCGCTTCGGCGCCGAATTGCTCGTGCCGGGCGCGCGCGACTTTGCAGCGGGCGCCACCGCGACCGTGCCGCCCGACTACCGCATCAACCCCGGCGACGAACTGCTGCTAGGGCTCACCGGCTCGGTTCAGGCCAGCAATCTTCAGCTCAAGGTCGACAGCGAGGGGCGGATATTCGTGCCGCGCATCGGCGCGATCATGGTTGCCGGCGTGCGCTATGGCGATCTGCACGACGTGATCGCACGCCAGGTCTCGCGCCAATATCGCGGCTTCCAGCTCGAAGTGAGCGTGGCGCGGCTGCGCGGGGTGACTGTCTACGTCACCGGCTTCGCTGCGGTGCCGGGCTCCTACACAGTCGGAAGCCTGTCGACGCTGGTCAATGCCGTGCTTGCCTCGGGCGGCCCGGCCGCGGGGGGCAGCTTCCGCTCGATCCAGCTGCGCCGCGGCGGCAAGCTGGTCTCGGACTTTGACCTCTATGACCTGCTGCTCAAGGGCGACCGCAGCGGCGACGCCGTGCTCCAGAATGGCGACGTCATCTACATCGCGCCGGCGGGCGAGCAGGTCGCGGTGATCGGCAGCGTCAATCGCGAGGCGATCTTCGAGGTCGCTCCCGGCGAGACGGTCGACGACGCGATCCGCTATGCCGGCGGCGTCAACACCGTCGCCGATGCGAGCCGGCTGATGGTGTTCGACTCGCTCGGCCGCGAGGGCAAGGGCTGGGAGGAGCTCAGCGCGAGCGAGGCTTCGGTCCGCAAGGCGCGGCGCGGCGATATCGTGCGCGTGCTCTCGCAGGTCGGCATCGCCCGGCCGCTCGCGCAGCAATCGGTGCTGGTCACGATCAGCGGCGAGGTGGCGAAGCCCGGGCGCTATTATTTCAAGCCGGGCACGCGGCTCGCCGATGTCGTCGCGCAGGCGGGCGGGCTCACCGCCGAGGCATTCCCCTATGCCAGCGTGATCACCCGCGAGAGCGTAAAGGCGCAGCAGCAGCAGAGCTTCGAGCGCGCGGTCGAGGATGTCGAATTGCTGCTCACCGCGCAGCCGGTGACCTCGGCCAACCGCGCCCAGCTGGTCCAGCCGGCCAATCTCGCGCTGGTCCGCTCGATCGTCGATCAGCTGCGCGAACGCCGGCCGAGCGGGCGGCTGGTGTTCGAGCTGCCGGTGACCGCCGACGCGCTCCCCGGCGGGCTGATCCTTGAGAATAACGACACCATCTATGTGCCCCCGCGCCCGGTGACCGTCGGCGTGTTCGGCGCAGTGCCGACGCCCGCCTCGTTCGCGTGGCGCGAAGGCGCGACGATCGGCGATTTCATCCGCTCGGCCGGCGGCGTGCAGAAGCTCGGCGACAAGAGCGAGGTCTTCGTGGTGCGCGCCAACGGCACCGTGCTCGCCGACGGCAAGCGCGTGCTGCGGGCGCCGGCGCTCCCGGGCGACCTCGTCTATGTGCCGATCGACGCCAACCGCGGCGAGTTCTGGGCGCGGCTGCGCGACATCACGGGCAGCTTGTTCGGCGGCGTAGTCGGCGCCGCGACCATCAAGGGACTGGCCGATTGAGCCCGCTCGCCTTCATCGCCGAGCCCCGACGTCGCCGGATCGGCTATGCCGTCATGGCAGCCGTCCTCGCGCTGCTGTGCGTCTTTCCGCAACCGTATGTCGCGCGCGCCAAGCTGGTGCCGCAGGACAATAACAGCATCGGGCTCGGCTCGATGATGAATGCGCTGGGTGGCCAGCTCCAGGGCTTCGCCGCGCTGTTCGGCGGCGCCAAGCAGCCGATCGACATGTATCTCGCGATCGCGCGCGGCACCGAAGTCACCGACGCGGTGATCGGCAAGCTCAAGCTGGTCGGGCCGAACGGCTATGCCAGCAAGGATCGCGCCCGCGTCGCGCTGGCGAAGAAGGCAGACATCCATTCGCTCACCGGCGGGATCGTCGAGGTAGAGGTCCGGACGCATGACGGCGCGCAGGCCGAGGCGCTGACGCGCGCCTATGTCGCGGCGATCAGCGACCGGATCATCGCGCTCGGCCGCGACCGCGTCCGCCGCAAGCGCGAGGTGGTGCAGGAGCGTTTCAAGGAAGCCGCCGGCCGCGTGGTCAAGAGCGAGGCTGCGCTGGGCGACTTCCGCCGCCGCAACCGGCTCGCCGAGCCGGAGGCGCAGCTCGGATCGGCGCTGGCGGTGCGCGCAGGGCTCGAGGCGCAGCTTCAGGCCAAGCTCGTCGAGCTGCAGACGCTGCAGCGCTTCCAGGGTGCGGAAAATCCGCAACTACAGGCGGTCCAGTCCGAAGTCGCCTCGCTGCGCAGCCAGATCGCGCGGACCACGAGCCCCGGCAGCGAAGCGGCGGGCCCCAATGTCGCGGGCCTGTCCGAAGTCTCGGGCGAGTATCTCAACCTCTATCGCGACTATCGCTTCGCGCAGGCGCTGTACGAGGTCTATGCGCGCTCTTCTGAGGAAGTCGCCGTCGAGACGCTGGCGGCGGAGACTGCCTCCGACGTACAGCTGATCGAGGCGCCGCGGCTCGATTCCGACCGCAAGTACAACATCCCCGCAGTGGCGCTGCTCGCATTGCTGATCGCGCTCGCACTCTTCACCGAGGTCTACGCGCCCGCGACGGGCATCGACCTGCGCCTGCGTCCCAAGGCCGCGCAATGACGCCCGAACTGTCGATCGTCATCCCCTGCTTCAACGAGCAGGAGAATGTCCGCGCAATCTGCGCTGCGGTGACAGCCGAGGCGGCACGGCACGTGCGCTCGCACGAAATCATTCTGATCGACAATGATTCGACCGACGCCACGCGCGAACATATGCGCGCGCTCTGCGCGGAGGATCCGCGCATCCGGGCGATCTTCAACAATCGCAACTACGGCCAGATGCGCTCGCCCACCTATGGCATCTACCAGGCCGAGGGCGCCGCGGTGATCGGCATGTGCGCCGACTTCCAGGATCCGCCCGCGATGATCGGCGAGCTCGTCACCCGGTGGCGCGGCGGCGCGCAGATCGTGCTGGGCCAGCGGCGGTCGGAGCGCGCATCGCCGTTGCTGCGCGTGGCGCGCGGGCTCGGCTATGCCTTTTTGCGCCGCTACGGCGACTATCCGGTGATCCCCGGCGCCACGGGCTTCGGACTGTTCGACCGCGAAGTGGTCGACACGCTCGCAGCGTGGAACGAGCCCGAGCCATTCTTCCGGGGCATGCTCGTCGAGAGCGGCTTCCGGCTCGCGGTAGTGCCCTTCGACCGGCCCGAACGTGCCGCCGGCACCAGCAAGAACGGCTTCGGCGCACTCGCCTCCTTCGCACTCTCCGGGCTGGCAGGATCGGCCAAGTCGCTGCTGCGGCTGCCGATCCTGCTCGCCTTCGCCGCGGCCGGTATCGCGATACTGATATTGTTCGGCGCGGGGCTCGCCGCATTCCTGGAAGGACCCGCCCTCGCGTTGTTCGGCTTCTCTGTCGGCTTTGCCATGTTCGCGGTGCTGCTGCTGTTCCTGGGATTGATCGGCGAGCAGGTACGCATGCTTGCCGAGCGTAGCCGCAACGTGCCGCTGGTGATTGAGGGCGAGCGCATCAACTTCCCGCCCGAGCGCGCCCGTCCTGCAGCGCGCACGCTTGTCCAACGGCCGTGAAGGAGCGACTGCGCCTCCTACCCGAAGTGCTGCTCGCACTCGCCGTAGTCGCGAGCATGATCGCGACCGCTATGGCGTTTCACGCGCGCGGCTATCTCCCCCAGCCGTTCGTGTTCGACACCAATGACACCTTCATGGACTGGTTCAACACCGCCTATTGGGCCAACCGTCCGGGCGCGTACGATGTGTGGCGGAGCATCTACCCGCCGCTCTCCTTCGTCTTCCTCGATCTGTTCAGCCTGCCCGGCTGCTATCTCCAGTCGCCCTTCCATGCCCGCGACTGCGACTGGCTCGGCCGCGCGGTGATCTACGGCTTCTACCTGCTCGACGTCGTGCTGGTCTGGTTGAGCTTCCGTCGCGCCGATCCGCGCACCGCGCCGATGCGCACGATCGCCTTCGGCCTCGGTCTGCCGCTGCTCTTCACACTCGAGCGCGGCAATCTGATCCTCGTCGCCTTCGCCTGTTTCGTGATCGCCCACGGCCCGTTGGTCACGCGCGGCCCGTGGCGCTGGCTTGCCGCCGGGGCCACCATCAATTTCAAACCCTATCTGCTGCTCCCTGTGCTCGCTCATGCAGCGAAGCGCGACTGGCGGACGCTCGAACTGTCGGCGATTGCGACGATCTTCATTTATCTCGCAACGCTCGCCGTCGTCGGCGCGGGCACGCCGATCGAACTGGTCGCCAATACCGCCAACTGGGTAGTGTTCCAGAGCGGACAGGTGTGGAACGAGATCCATTATTCGACCAGTTACGCGCCGCTGCTGCTGGTTCGGAACTCGCAGATTCCGGTGCTCGAATTCGTCCCTTCGCGCACCGTCGAGTCGATCGAATGGCTCGTGCCGATCGTGATCCGCGCCAGTCAGCTCGTCGCGCTGCTCACGCTGGCGGGAGCATGGCTCCAGCCAAAGGCGCTGCCGCTCCACCGCATCTCGACGATCCTGCTCGCCGCCTATCTCGTCACCCAGTCGCCGGGCGGCTACACCCAGACCTTCCTGCTCTTCCTCGTCCTGCTGGAACCGTGGAAGGGCACGGGCCCGATCCTTGCGATCGTCTGCGCCTACCTGCTCTGTCTGGTCGCCGACTGGCCGCTGTCGACCGTGCTCGAGCTCTCGACCAACAGCTGGTTGAGCGGGCGTCCGGTGACGCCGAGCTTCGGTCTCGCGATCGGCCACTTCGTCCGGCCGGGGCTGGTCGCGGTCATCCTGTGGGCGCTCGCGCTCGACAGCATCGTCCGCGTGGTCCGCGCGCACCGGGAGCACCGTCCGACGCTGGGGCTGGCAGCGACATGATCTTCGAAGAGGACATGGCCTCGATCAACGCTGCGCTCGCGCCGTTCTGGCCGCGGCTTTCGGGCGCGCGCATCCTGATGACGGGGGGTACGGGCTTCATCGGCCGCTGGATGCTGGAGGCGCTGGCGCGCTCCGGTTGCGACGCCGAAGTCACGCTGCTCAGCCGCGATCCGCAAGGCTTTGCCAATCGTGTGCCGCATCTGGCCGGACGCTTCGGGCTCGTCGCAGGCGACGTGACCGGCTTCGTCGCGCCCGGCGGCCCCTATACGCATGTCATCCATGCAGCGACCGACGCGAGCGCGGCGCTCAACGCGCGCGATCCGCTCCGCATGTTCGATACGATCGTGGAGGGAACGCGTCGCGCGCTCAACGTCGCCCGGGACGACGGCGCGCGCTTCTTCTTCCTCAGCTCGGGCGCGGTCTACGGGGCGCAGCCCCTGGAGCTGACGCATGTCGGCGAGGACTGGCGCGGCGGTCCGGATCCCCGTGATCCACTCTCCGCCTATGGCGAGGGCAAGCGCGCCGCGGAGATGCTCTGCGCGATCTATGCGAAGCAGTTCGGGCTCGACGTGATCAACGCGCGCATTTTCGCGCTGCTCGGGCCGCTGCTATCGCTCGACATCCATTTCGCTGCCGGGAATTTCATCCGCGATGCGATGGCGGGCCGTACGATCCGGGTGATCGGATCGGGTGAGGCGGTCCGATCCTATCTCTATGCTGCCGACCTCACCGTGTGGCTCTGGACGATGCTGGCCGCCGGCCCGTCCGGCGCGGTCTACAATGCCGGCTCCGAAGAGGCGGTGTCGATCGCTGATCTCGCCCGTCGCACCGCAGACCTTCTCGCCGGCCCGGGGGTCGAGATTCTCGGGCGTCCCGATCCCGGCTGGAACCCCGGCCGCTACGTTCCCTCTACCGCGCGCATCCGCGCCGATCTCGGCGTCACCACCAGCGTGACGCTGGACGATGCGATCCGCCGCACCGCGCTCTCCAATGGATGGAAACCATGACTCAAGTGAAGCTCGCCGAATGGGTGGCCGACACCCTTGCCGCGCACGGCATCGACCATGTCTTCATGCTCACCGGCGGCGGTGCGATGCACCTCAACCACGCGCTTGGGACGCATCCAAAGCTCGCCACGACCTTCACGCATCACGAGCAGGCGCTCGCGATGGCGGCCGAGGCCTATTACCGGCTGACCAATCGGCTCGCGGTGGTCAACGTGACCTCGGGCCCGGGCGGCACCAACGCGATCACCGGCGTCTATGGCGCGCATGTCGATTCGATCGGCATGCTGGTGATCTCGGGCCAGGTGAAGACCGAGACGACCGTGCGCGCCACCGGCCTGCCGCTGCGCCAGTTCGGCGATCAGGAGCTCGACATCGAACCGATCGTGCGCCCGATCACCAAATATGCGACGATGGTCACGGACCCGCTCAACATCCGCTACCATCTCGAAAAGGCGCTCTATCTCGCCACATCGGGCCGCCCCGGGCCGGTCTGGCTCGACATCCCGCTGGACGTGCAGGCGGCGAAGATCGATCCGTCGCAGCTCGCCGGCTTCGATCCTGCCGAGCTCGACGAGCCGTGGAAGGCGACGAACCTCGAAGCGGCGGCCGCGGCGATCCTGGACAAGCTCCGCACCGCCGAGCGGCCAGTGATTTTCGCCGGCGGCGGCGTGAGGCTGAGCGGCGCCTATGCCGATTTCCTGCGTCTGATCGAGAGACTTGGCGTGCCGGTCGTCACCGGCTGGAACGCGCACGACGTGCTGTGGAACGCCCACCCGCTCTATGCCGGGCGTCCCGGCACGGTGGGCGATCGCGGCGGCAACATGGTCACCCAGAGCGCGGACCTGCTGCTGATCCTCGGCAGCCGGCTCAACATCCGCCAGGTCAGCTACAACTGGAAGACGTTCGCGCGCGAAGCCTGCAAGATCTGGGTCGACATCGATCCGTTGGAACTGCGCAAGCCGACGGTGGTGCCCGACATGCCTGTCGTCGCGGACCTCTCCGACCTGATCCCCGCGCTGCTCGCTGCCCCTTACGAGGGGCCGACGCCGGAGCACCGGGAGTGGCTCGAATGGTCGCGCGAGCGCGTTCGGCGCTTCCCCGCGGTGCTCCCCGAATATCGCGAGCATGGGCCGACGGTGCACCCCTATGTCGCGATGGAGGCGCTGTTCGCGCGGCTCGACGAGGACGATGTCGTCGTCACCGGCAATGGTAGCGCCTGCGTGGTCAGCTTCCAGGCCGCCGAGATCAAGCGCGGCCAGCGTATCTGGACCAATTCGGGCTGCGCGACGATGGGGTACGACCTGCCCGCCGCGATCGGGGTGTGCGCGGCGACCGGCGGCAACCAGCGCGTGATCGCGATCGCCGGCGACGGCAGCATCATGATGAACCTGCAGGAGATGCAGACCATCGCGGGCTATGGCCTGCCGGTGAAGGTCTTCCTGATAAACAACAATGGCTATGTCTCGATCTTCCAGACGCACCGCAACTTCTTCAACGGCGTCGAGGTCGGCGGCGGGCCCAAGAGCAACGTCACCTTCCCCGATTTCTCGAAGGTTGCGGCGGCGTTCGGCTTCGCCTGGTTCTGCGCCCGGTCGCACAATGAGCTTCCCGGGGCGATCGACGCGGCGCTCGCTGCCGACGGCCCGGTGGTGTGCGAAATCTTCGTCGACGAACATGT